>JAFZQL010000176.1 GCA_017620435.1 Erysipelotrichaceae bacterium | reverse complement strand
TTCAGGTTGCGGTCTACAGTCGTTATCTGCGGAACCGATATAGTTGAATAAACGGTATTATCAAAACCGATCACTTTAACATCTTCCGGTATTCTTGCGCCCATTTCTTTCAGAACTTCAATGCAGCAGTATGCCAGAGTATCGTTGACACACAGGATGCCGTCAAAATCAGGATCGGAGCCGATGATTTCACGCAGAGCGTTTTTCTGGAATTCGATATCCGTATTGCGGTCGCCCGGAATGAGCACAGGGGAAGGACTGTCTGTATTGTAGATCTGCCTATAGCCGTCTACGATGCCATCGAAAATACTGTTTTTCTTTCCATGCACGGAAGAGAAATTCTCCAGCACATCATGGAAGCCGCTTAAGAATACAAGCAGGATTTTTCTACATCCCCTGTCATGGAGCAGTTTGATCAGTTTGTATCCCATGTCGTAATTATCAGAACAGATTTTGACGGCCGGTATGGATGAATGAAACTCACGGTCAAAAGAAACGACAGGAATCTGATACATCGAAAAAGAAGACGGAATTTTTGTACCGAAACCGCAGCATATAATACCATCGACCTGATTGGAGGCAAAGTTGCTGAAGATCTCTCTCTCTTTGTTCACGTCCGAGAAGGAGTTGGTAATATAAATCGAATAACCCTGATCGGAAAAGAATACATCGATCATTTTGGCGGCTTGAGAGAAGAAGGGATTTGTGATATCGGGAATCATCAGACCGACAGCGTAGCTCTTTGATGTTTTCAGAGATTTCGCGTTTTTATTGTAGACAAAACCGGTTCTTTTTACATATTCCATCACTTTCTGTTCCGCTTCTTTCGAATAATAGCCTTTATGGTTCAGAATGCGTGAGACAGTAGATTTTCCAAGATTCAGTTCTTTCGCTATGTCTTTGATCGTTGCGTTGTTCATATATGAAATTCTATCACGATTTGCGGAATGTTTGAATAATGTGGGAACGTTTTCATTTTTTTATTGACAACGCAATGATTCATAGAATAAAATGAAATCAATTAGATGTGGGAACGATACCACATCGGAAGAGAGACAGACATGAGAAAAGACTTTTTATGGGGCGGAGCAATAGCCGCCAATCAGTGCGAAGGAGCCTGGAACATCGATGGAAAAGGCGAATCCATCATGGACCACATCACAAAGGGATCGCTGAACAGCCCGAGGCTCTTTACGGAAGAGATCGACGAGAATGCGTATTATTATCCCTGCCATGACGGAATTGATTTCTATCATCACTATAAGGAAGATATTGAACTTCTTTCAAAGCTTGGTCTGAATTCATTACGATTATCCATCAGCTGGAGCAGGATCTTTCCTAACGGCGACGATGAGAAACCGAATCAGAAAGGACTGGAATTCTACAGAAATATATTTCAAGAATTAAAGGATCATGAAATAGAACCGATGGTAACCCTTTATCACTACGACATGCCTTATTCCCTCGTAAAAAAAGGAGGATGGGCCAACAAGGATGTGATAGGCCTGTTCGTGAAGTATGCGGAAACGGTTTTTGAAGAATACAAGGATCTGGTAACCTACTGGTTAACATTCAATGAAATGAATACAGCCGGATTCTTCTATGGGGATGTCAACGCCACGTGCATTACCAGAACCGATAAAGGACCTCTGTACGATTTCTCCAAGGACACGGGTTCGCTGGCAAATCTTCGTTACAACGCCTATAACAATATGTTTATTGCCACGGCCAGGACAGTGATCAGAGGCCATGAGATCCATCCGGGATTCAAGATCGGCGGAATGATCGCCAGCATGCTGATGTATCCGCTGACACCTGACCCCGAAGATATGCTCCTGGTACAGAGATACAGCGAAGAGGCGCACGACCTGTGTCTGGAAGTACTGGTTCATGGAGAATATCCATATTTCACAAAAAAACTGTTTGCCGACAACAATGTGGTTCTTGAACTGAATGAAAAAGAGAAAAAAGATCTAAAGAACGGAACGGTTGACTTCATCGGGTTCAGTTACTACCAATCAGGCATACAGACATGCCATGCTACAGAACGCAGCGTATCGGAGAATCTAGGTTCCGGAATAAAGAACGAATATCTGAAAACGTCTGAGTGGGGCTGGCAGATCGATCCGAAAGGTCTAACCTACATGGTGAAGGAACTGTATGGAAGGTATAAAAAACCGATCGCCATTCTAGAAAACGGTTTAGGAGCGGTCGATGAAATCGATTCTGATAAGAAGATCCATGATCCATACAGAATTGATTATCTGAGAGTTCATTTGGATGAAGTAGAAAAGATGGAAGACCTGGGTGTTGATCTGATCGGCTACTATGTATGGGGCTGCATCGATATCGTATCGACGTCAACAGGAGAAATGAAAAAGAGATACGGTTTCATTTATGTTGATAAAGACGATGACGGAAATGGAACGTTCAACAGATATTTGAAGGACTCCTATTACTGGTATCAGGATTATCTGGAAAGGATGAAGAAAAATGGATGAAGAGAAATACAATGTTCACTTTGAGCTGATCTCTCTGGCCGGCACTGCCCGTTCTCTGGCAATGGAAGCAATCGAGGAAGCCAGAAACGGCAATACAGAGGAAGCAAAAAGACTCACAGCGGAGTCCAGAGAAACGCATGTGAAAGCGCACAAGAAGATGTTTGGAATGCTGGAGGATGAAGCAAACGGCAGACCTGTTGAAATGAATATCATCGCCGTTCATGCGCAGGACCATATTGCTATGGCAACAACTGCGATAGATATGGCAGAAGAAATCATCCATCTTTATGAACTGATTTATCAGAAGGAGGAAAAAAGATGAAAAAACTGAAGATAACACTTGCCTGTCTTGGCGGCGTATCGACCAAAGCCTTGTGCAGCAGAATTGTCGAGGAAGGACTGAAAAACGACTTTGAAGTGGAATGTAATGCCTATTCAGTATATGAAGTTGAGGAATACATTTCGGGCAGCGATGTCGTTCTTGTCGGTCCTCAGGTAAAGTTTATGGTCAAGAAACTGCAGGAGAAATTTCCGGAAGCAAACATTGAACTGATTCCGATGGCGGATTACGGCCAGGTCAATGGTGCAAAGATATTCAACGATTGTTTCAAAAAATACAACTGGTAAGAAAGGAAAGAAACATGACAAACAAATTCGAATCTCTACAAGACAAACTGATGGAATTCACATCAAAAGTCCAGACTAATTCCGTAGTAAAGGCCATAAGCAGCGGCCTCATGGGTGGAATAGGTATTCTGATTGCCGGAACGGTCATCAATCTGATCATCAACCTTCCGATCCCGGCTTTCATTGCCTTCCTGCAGAATATTGGGATCTACGATTTCCTGACGCAGGTTGTTAAGATCTTCAATCTGACGGCTCCGATTACGGCTTTCCTGGTCGGTATGAGCTATGCCAGGGAAAAGGGCATCAATACGATACAGGTTGCGGTAGCCTGTCTGATGGCTTATTTCCTCGTGATCCCTTCAACATTTGATGAAGCGGCCAACGGAAGTTTCGCCTTTGCCTCTCTGGGTGCCGAAAACATGGCAGCAGCCATTATCGTCGGCCTGCTGGCTTCCACTTTGTTCGTATGGTCTACAAAGAAAAACTTCGTTATCAGATTCCCTGAAAGCGTTCCTGCTTTCGTATCCGAATCGATGTCGGCCATTCCGGCGGCATGCATCACTCTGCTCCCTTTCGTTGTAATCAAGTATGTGCTGTCACTGACTCCGTTTGGAAATCTTGGAACACTGATCACAACGATTATTTCCGCTCCTCTGGCAAGCGTAGGAAATACCCTGGGCGGACATCTTCTGATAATTGCATTAAGCTCGATCTGCTGGTGGTTCGGTATTCACAACTCTCCTGTCAGCACCGTTGCCATGGTAGCGATGCTTCCGGCCTATTATGAGAACCTTACGGCAGTGATGTCCGGTCAGCCTGCCCCGTATCTGCTGACATTTATGTCGCTCATGGTTGCCAATCAGCTCACCGGCGGTCCTGGCTGCGTCATAGGATTGGGTATTGATACACTGCTGTTCGCTAAATCCGAAAGATACAAGGCACAAGGCAGGATCCAGTTCATTCCGGTTCTGTGCAACATCATTGAACCTTCCCTGTTCGGTATGCCGATCGTTCTCAACCCAATCTTCTTCATTCCGTTCCTGTTTGTTCCGATCATCATCTACGTTCTTTACTACATCTGCATGACGGTCGGACTTTGCGGAACACCGATCGTATTCCTGAGCGCCTATATTCCGGGCTTCATTCAGGGCTTCTTCATGGGTGGTGGTATCGGATTAGGCATATTCATGGTCTTTGCTGCACTTCTTTCCTGTGTACTGTATCTGCCGTTTGTCTTAATTGCCGACAGACAGGCGTTAAAAGAAGAACAGGTAGAAGAACAGTGTGCTTAGTTTGCTTCTGATCTGAGACATCAGACCGAGAGAAGACAGAATCTATCTACATAATTAAAAGGTCCTAATGATGTCTCTGTTCCTGATCATTCAGACAGTCGGCGGCCCGGGATGTCTGTTCGGCTTATACGTTGACATGGCTCCGTTTGCCAAGAGTGAAAGATACAAAGCTTAGGGCAAACTGCAGCTGGTTCCTGGTCTGTTCAACATCATTGAACCGGCAGTATACGGCTTACCAATCGTTCTTAACTTCGTATTACTGATTCAGTTTATTCTGATTCCGCAGATTGTATACATCGTCATGTATCTGCTGTTAAAAGCTGGCATTATTGGTACACCGATTGCCATGGCTTCATCATTCCTGCCTGGTCCGATCCTCGGTTTCCTGGCTGGCGGCGGAATTGGTTTCGGTATCTTCATTCTGGCAGCTTGCCTGTTCAGCTGTGTAGCCTACTATCCATTCGTTAAGATCATGGATAATCAGGCTTTGAAAGAAGAGTCTGCTGAATAATCAATGATTCGACCAAGGCTGATTTTTCGATCAGCCTTCATTTCTATAGAAGGAGAACAATATGTCATTTCCAAAGAATTTCTTATGGGGCGGAGATTTCAAGGAGCTGATGCTGCAGGAAAACGGTCTGTATCACCATACCCTGGTTCCGATCCTCTCGCTTATCTCCTATGTCTTCTGGGAGAAGCACAGCACCCTGTGGATGTTTCCGGTCGCTTTGACGATCCTCTACGGTCTGACGATGATGTATCTAAATGTCATCGGAAAGATCGACGGTCCGTATCCGTTTTGAGAATACGCCGTCAAAGCAGAACCGCATCCATTCTATGGTTCTTTACCCTGATTGCCATCATTTCCGCCATATCGTTCGCTGTCATCTTTCTGGCAGAACATTGTTCATAAATAGAAAAGGAGAATACAATGCTAGTTCTAAAACCGATGATTCACGACACCATCTGGGGCGGTCCGCGTCTCAGCCGTTTTACGGAAGCCAAAGGCGATTCTGTCGGCCACCTCTATTCCGCCTTCTGCAGAGAAGGGATATCCAACGAGATCCTCAATGGAGAATACAAGGACAGACTTCTGAATGAAGTATTCCCGCTGTGGAAGAAGGATGTAGGCATGGAGGAATACGAGTATTTTCCTTTGACCTTATCCCTGACGGAAGCCGATCAGAATCTCAGCATACAGGTCCATCCAAGCGACAAGGTAGCCCGCGAGATCGAACACCGCGGCAGAGGCAAAAGAGAATCCTGGTATTTCCTGGAAGCGCCTGAAGACGGACTGCTGATCAACGGCTGTGCCGTGAAAGACAAGGACGAAGTCAGGAAGCTGCTGGATCAGGAAAGATACAGGGATATTCTGGATGCCATCCATGTAGAGGTAGGAGACTATGTCTTCGTAGAACCAGGAACGCTCCATGCAATCTCGGCGGGAAGCTTGGTATATGAGATCGAAGAAGGATCGGACAGCACCTACCGTTTCTACGACTTCGACAGAACGGATGCCAACGGAAACAAGAGAGAACTGCATGTCGAGATGGCCTATCTGACGCTGGATCCGAAGAAACAGTCAGTCGTAAAGCATTATGAAAAAGGCAAGGAGATCGTGGAAGCGACCTATGCCACGGAGAAGCTGGACAACATCACCTCCTACAGAAACGATTCGGACGATCTGAAGTGTTTCACTCTGGTCTATGGAACGGCGACATGCGACGGGATCAGGATCGGACAGGGAACGACCGTACTGCTGTTCCCGGGTGAAGAGATCGACGACATGGACGTCAGACTGGCCTTTACAGCGAGACTGCGCAGAGATATTGATTTACCTGATACAGATTAAAAATACTATAATAGAAATATGGATAACGAGAACAGTTTCTATACAATTATGCGCGGTGTTTTTGCATGATGCGGTGTACTTTTAGTCCTGCTTCTGGCTCTTTTTATTCTGACTTCACTGACGACCGGCCAGTCGATGTTTGCTCCGGAGATCGTGAAACTATTTCAAGGGTTTTTGTATAGTTTAGGAGCATTAGACAATTATATGTTATTGGAGGAATAGAATAATATGAAACTCGCCATCGGTAATGATCATGTCGCAGTAGACATGAAGAAAGAAATCAAGGAATACTTAGAGTCCAATGGATATGAGGTAGTAGATGTAGGTACGAACAACACAGACAGATTCAATTATCCCGTATCAGGCTATAAGGTAGCCAGAATGGTCGCTGATAAACAAGTTGATCTTGGGGTATTGATCTGCGGTACAGGTGTAGGTATCTCCTTGGCTGCC
>JAFZQL010000019.1 GCA_017620435.1 Erysipelotrichaceae bacterium | reverse complement strand
GCATAGAGCCGATCTGAAAGACCTGTAATAAAACACAAATGATACTAAGCAAAGTCACAAGTTCCGATTTGTGACTTTTCTTTTTGATGATATAATATGATTGTAACTATTAATGTAACAATCTCATATTATCAAACCGGATACAGCACCATCGGTTTATCTGTTTTGCGACTGACCCGGTTTTTGTGTTCACGATCCATATGGCGTTTAATACGCTTCAAAATAAATATGAAAGGAGAAAATATGGATTACAAGAAAACGGCTGCTGACATTGTAGAACTGGTCGGCGGCAAAGACAACATCGAGGCTCATTCCCATTGTATGACCCGTCTGCGTCTGGTACTGAAAGACAATTCCAAGATCAAGGAAGAGGAACTGAAGAGTCTTCCGGGCATTCAAGGCATCATCAACAAGGGAGGTCAGTATCAGATCGTTATCGGTCCGGATGTTGAACAGCTTCACAATGAATTGGCTCCGCTGGTTCCGGAAGCTGTTGCTGAAGAAACCGTCAACGAAAACCTTGACGAAGTAGAAAAAGAAAGCATCTGGAACAGAATTCTCTCTTACATCTCCGGTTCTGTTACGCCTGCACTTCCTGTGCTGATCGGTTCTGGCATGATTTCTGCTGTTCTGGCGCTGTGTTCCAACCTTTTCAAGATGGATACCGCTTCCATGACCTATCAGCTGTTCAATACGCTGGCTAACGCAGCTTATACTTATCTGCCGGTACTGGTCGCTTTTGCGGCAGCCAGAAGACTGAAGACTAACGAATATGTTGCTGCCTTCATCATGCTGGCATTGTGCTCTGCTGCAATTTCCGGTGTTGCTGATCTGTCGATTTTCGGTCTGCCGATCACAACGGTGAAGTATACTTCCAACATCGTTCCGGCTCTACTGATGGTTCCGGTTATGGCTTTCCTAGACAGATATATCGTCAAGTATTCGCCGAAGTCGATCGTATCGATCGTCCGTCCGGCTATCCTGTCTCTGGTCATGTTCCCATTGACCCTGCTGGTGCTGGGACCGATCGGGACCTGGATCGGTCAGGCATTGGCCAATTTCTGTGTCGCAATCACTAGTCTTGGTGGAGTTTCTATGGTTATTCTGTCCGCTTTGCATCCTTTACTGGTCATGGTCGGCATGCATACCGTCATTACTCCGCTGATCGTCAACGAAATAACGACCTACGGTTCTTCACTGCTCTTCTCCAAAGCACTTGCCGGCAACCTGGCGATTGCAGGTGCCGCATTGGCGGTCGGTATCAAAGCCAGAAAGACAGAAAACAGAACAGCCGGTCTTTCTACCGGTGTTACGGCTTTGCTGTCCGTCACCGAACCGGCTCTCTATGGCGTTCTGATTCGTCTAAAGAGACCTTTGATCGGTGCTTTGATCGGTGCTGCCATTACAGGTCTGTTCATCGGTATTTTCGATGTCAGAGCTTATGCGACCGCATCCTGTTCGTTCCTGACGCTTCCGATCTTCATGGCTCCGGATTCCATGACCAATTTCTACTTGGCTGTGGCTGCTGCCGTGATGGCTACAGTATTGGGCTTCATTGCGACCTGGATCATCGGTTTCAAGGAAGACTAGTGTTTTATAGGGGGACCTCGTGTCCCCTTTCATAAAGGAGTCAAATGCAGACAAGAAAGATCAATGAATTCCCGAAGGATTTCCTATGGGGAGCTTCATCTGCTGCTTTTCAGTGTGAAGGCGCAGCTCACGAAGACGGTAAAGGCCTTTCAGTCATGGATGTCCGCAAGATCGATCCTTCGATCTGCGACTTCAGCGTTGCTTCCGATCATTATCATCGTTACAAGGAAGACGTTGCTCTGATGAAGGAAATGGGTCTCAAGGCTTATCGTTTTTCGATTGCCTGGACCAGGATCTTCCCCAACGGGAACGGGGAAGTCAACCAGAAGGGTGTCGATTTCTATAACGATCTGATCGATGAACTGATCAAGGCAGGTATTGTCCCAATTGTAACGATCTATCATTTCGAATATCCGCAATCGCTGATCGAACAGTACGGCGGCTGGCTGAATCGAAGAAGTATCGACGATTATGTGAACTATGCGGAATTCTTGTTCAAGACATACGGAGATCGGGTCAAATACTGGCTGACGATCAACGAACAGGACCATGTAGTGCATATGCCGTTCCGTCTTGGTTTAAGTAATGATGATCGAAAAGAAAAAGAGAAACTGGGATATCTGGCCAATCACAACATGTGCGTTGCTGCCGCAAAGACGATTGCAAAATGTCATGAGATCGTCAAGGACGGCAAGATCGGTCCGGCAACCTGTTTCACAATGATGTATCCGACCAGCAACCGTCCTGAGGACATGCTGGCATGGATGGATGCGATGGAGATTCGAAACTATTATCTTCTCGATCTCAACTGTAAGGGTGAGTATCATCCGGTATTCAGACGTTATCTGGAAGACCGCAACATGATGCCTGAGATCCTTGAAGGGGACATGGAACTGATGAAAGAGAACCGGCCGGATCTGCTGGCTTTCAACTACTACTATTCCGAGAGTATTTCCGCGAATCCGTTGGATGAGGATCATGAGATCGGCGACATCGAATTCAAGCTTCTCCCGAGCAAGGAAGCCGGTATCTATCAGGTTGTAAAGAACGAAAATCTCAAAGCGACACTCTGGGGCTGGGAGATCGATGACATCGGTCTGCAATGCTCTGCCAGACTGTTATGGGAGAGATATCATCTGCCTATGCTGATCACAGAGAATGGTTTTGGCAACAAAGAAGAATGGCCTCAAGAAGGCATCCTGGAAGATGATGACCGCATT
>JAFZQL010000175.1 GCA_017620435.1 Erysipelotrichaceae bacterium | reverse complement strand
CGCCAAGATCTGCGATACAGCCAAAAAGGGCAAGGTAGACAAACCTGCCAAGGCTGAAGAAGCTCCAAAGGCTGAAAAACCGGCAAAAACAACGAAAAAAGCAGCAGAAACTGCAGAAGAAAAGCCGGTAAAGAAGACAACCAGAAAAAAAGTTGTTAAAGTAGAAGAGTAAGAGGCTGATTCAGCCTCTGCTATGGTCGGTTGGTGAAACGGTTAACACATCGCCCTCTCAAGGCGACATTCACGGGTTCGAATCCCGTACCGATCGCCATAAAAAACAAAAGCTGCAGATGCAGCTTTTCTTTTTTTTTTATGTTAGAATAAACTAAAAAGAAGACTTGTATGACTACACAATTAATTATCGATATTATATTGCATATATTACATATCCTTCAGTATTTTATTTTTAATGAAATTGATAGTAGCGATGTTGGTTTTGTAGTTTTTTGGATTTTTTATGATCTGGTAACAATTATTTGCATTTTTAATCGAAACTATAAAACATACAGATTTCTTGAGGTGTTATTCGGATTTACTTTGTTTTTGACCGTTGTAACTACGATTTTACAAACATACTTTTCATTTAGTGATGTTTTAGTTCTTGCGTTTGTGCTCTATCATATTTATATGTTTATTATCACAAAAAATGATATCAAAACAAAAGAATATTTCTTATCATAAAAAAGCTTATAGTAAGAAAATGGAAGTCATATGACTTCCATTTCTTTGATCATAAACTCGTTGCCTTGCAGAAGATATGTATCCTTACTTTGACAATGCGGACAGATCTTGCCGTAGATGATCGTATTGTAATTCTGATTGCAGTTTTCGCAATGTGTGATCGCTTCTATTTTTTCGATGATCAATCTGCAGTCCGTCATGTTCTCATGCTTGCTGACAGCCCAGTTCCAGCAGTCGGTCAGATAAGAAGGGACGATCCCGGTTACCGTACCGATCTGCAGTGTAACGCTGTTGACATGCTTTACATCGTTTTTTGTAGCGATATCTTCGATCTCATCGATCACATGGAAGACGACGCCAAGCTCATGCATTCTTCGCTTCTTTCTGAGCCTTCTTCCATTCCTTGTGTTTCTGTTCCGATTTTTTCTCTTCCTCGGTCTTTTTGCCGAACTTGATCTTGACTGCACGTTTTGCGGCATAAGGAATAATGGCCTTGAACTTGTCTTCGGACTTGATCATCTTGGAATGTTCCGGATGATCCCTGAACAGATGAATGGCATCGAATTCGCATTTCGTCGTACAGATGCCGCAGCCGATACACTTGTTTTCATCGACAACGGAAGCACCGCAGGAGAGACATCTTGCAGTCTCGATCTTAACCTGTTCCTCTGTCAGTGTCTTATGAGCATCTTTGAAAGAATTCCGGTAATCGATCGATTCATCCATGCCTTCTTCCTGTCTGCCCGCATGATCGTAGTCATCCACTTCGATATTGTCCTTATCCAGCATGACGAACTGTCTTCTGTTCTTACCGATGGTCATCGAAGTGCCTGGCTGAACAAAACGATGCAGAGAATCGGCTGCCTGATGGCCCTGTTCGATCGCATCGATCACAAATTTCGGTCCGGTATAGACATCTCCGCCTACAAAGATGTCAGGTTCAGCCGTCTGATAAGTCAAAGGATCGGCGACAGGATAGTTTCCATGCCAGAATTCTACTTTCGTGCCTTTCAGCAGATTTCCCCAGTCGATCGTCTGTCCGATCGCATAGATTACGTAGTCCGCAGGAACCACGGTAATGTCGTTTTCGTCATACTGCGGATTGAATTTTCCTTCTTCATCCAGAGTAGAGGTACATCTCATGAATATGACGTCCTTGATGGAACCGTCTGCCTTTAGGGTGATCTCCTTAGGACCCCAGGAGTTGTTTATTGTAATGTTTTCTTCTTCCGCTTCCTTGATTTCCAGTTTCGTTGCCGGCATCGTATCTCTTGTCTCAAGACAGTAGATCTCGACGTTGGATCCGCCGAACCGGTGCGCTGTACGCGCACAGTCGATCGCGACATTGCCTCCGCCGATGACAACGACTTTGCCGTTGAGTTTCTGATTCTGATCTTCTGCAGCTTTCTTCAGGAAATCGACGGCGATCGAAGTTCCTTTCGCATTCTCGTTTGGAATGCCAGGAAGTTTCCCTCCCTGGCAGCCGATGGCGATATAGAACGCCTCAAAGCCTTCTTTTCTCAGATCGTCCAGAGACAGATGTCTGCCGATTTCGATGCCGCATCTGATCTCGACGCCAAGCTCTCTTAAGACATCGATCTCAGCTTCGATGACATCTTTCTCCAGCTTATAGGAAGGAATACCGTAGCGCATCATGCCGCCCGGATATTCGTTCTTTTCAAATACGACAGGTTTATATCCTTTCGTAGCCAGATAGTAGGCGCAGGACAGTCCCGCAGGACCCGAACCGATGATGGCGATCTTCTGTTTCCAGTGATCTTCCACATTGGAAGGGATCACCACAGGAGGGATATATCTGGTATTGGAATCCAGATCCTGCTGGGCAATGAATTTCTTGACCGCATCAATCGACACCGCCTGATCGAAAAGACCTCTTGTACAGGCATCCTCACAGCGTTTGTTGCATACTCTGCCGCAGATGGCAGGGAAGGGATTATCCTTCTTGATCAGAGCAAGCGCATCCTGATATCTACCCTGGGCAGCCATCTTCAGATAGCCCTGGATGGCGATATGGGCCGGACAGGCCGTCTTGCATGGCGCCGTGCCGGTATCATAGCAGTTGATTCGGTTATTATCTCTATAATCCTCGTCCCATTTATCGACGCCCCAGGACATGTGATCCGGAAGTTCATGCTTCGGATAGACTACAGGTCCACCCTTGGTACAGAGCTTCTGACCGAGTTTAACAGCACCGGCAGGGCAGTATTCCACGCACTTGCCGCAGGCTACACAGTTTTTCGGATCAACCTTGGCCGTATAGGCACTTCTTGAAAGGTTAGGAGTATTGAACAGCTGCGATGTCCTTAAAGCATTGCAGATATTGACATTACAGTTGCAGATGGCAAAGATCTTGTCTTCTCCGTCGATATTGGTGATCTGATGAACAAAGCCGTTGTCTTCGGCATTCTTCAGGATCTGTATCGCTTCTTCATAGGTGATGTCGTGGCCCTTGCCTGTCTCCCTGCAATAGTCTGCCATGTCGCCGACGCCGATGCACCAGTCTTCGCAGGAGTCTCCGGATCCTTCGCCCAGCTTGGCTCTGCCGTATCTGCAGGAACAGATGCCGACACCAAGATGACCTTCGTATTTCTTCAGCCAGTGGGAGATATGTTCGATATCCAAGGTCTTGTTTTCTAAAGAAATGGCTTTTTCGACAGGAATGACATGCATGCCGATGCCGGCACCTCCCGGAGGAACCATTTCCGTCAGTCCTGCCAGAGGAATGTAGGTCATTCTCTCGAAGAACTGCGCCAGTTCCGGGAATTCGTCGATCTGTTCCTTCAGCATGTTCGTGAATTCGGCTGAACCAGGAACAAACATAGGCAACTGATAACGCTTGATCTTCGGTGCATCCTTGATCGGACCGTCCTTGCCGTAATGATCTCCGTAGTCGTATTCCAGAAGACCTCTGTGGGCCATCTCTTCCAGGACTTCCTCAAGATGATCCTTTTCTACACCGGTCAGTTTCACCATCTCATCCAGCGTATAATGCGCTCTAACCTTCATTTTAAGCGCGATATCCGCCATTTCATCCGTACAGATACATCTAAGTCCCCAGTACTCCGGATCATCAGCAGTGATGCCAAAAAGCTTGTGCTTGGCAACATCGGTGATCTTCTTTCCCAGAGCCAGGATCTTCTCGTTCGGTTTTTCTTCCCCCATAAAACGAGGGGTATACGCTTTAGACATCTCAGGCATCTTAGTTCCTCCAGTCGTAAATCAGTCCTCTTAGATAATCGCTCACTTCCTTGATTCCTCTAAGATCCTTACCGCACACCTCAAATATATCGGCCATCGGATTGCGATAACGTATGTTTTCTTTACATTTATCAATATCGAAGTCAAAATAGTCCAGTACGTCGATCTTGTTGATCAGAACGAAGTTCGCTATCTCAAACATCAATGGATACTTCAAAGGTTTGTCATCTCCTTCCGGAACGGAAAGGATGCACATGTTTCTGACTGCACCCGTATCAAATTCCGCCGGACAGACCAGATTTCCGACATTCTCCAGAATGATCAGATCGTAGTTGTCTTTGTCATTTAAGGCTTCTATGCCTTGTCTTGTCATGTCTGCATCCAGATGGCACATACCTCCGGTATGCAGCTGAATGGCTTCCACTCCCGTATTCTTGCTGACGGTACGGGCATCCACATCGGAATCGATATCCGCCTCCATGACGGCGATCCTGAATTCGTTTTTCAGTTCATTGATGATGCCTGTCAGGACCGTAGTCTTTCCTGAACCCGGGGAAGACATGACATTTAAAAGGAAAGTACCTTTCTCTTTCAGCTGCTGTCTGAGTTCTTCTGCCCGTCTGTCGTTTGAGGCAAAGACGGACTCTTTTACTTCGATGATTTTTATTTTATCCATACTCTAAATTATACTAGAAATTTCAAACTATATAAAAGAAAAGCAGACGCTAAAGCCTGCTTAATGCCTTTTCAATACGGGAGAGAGATTCTTCTTTTCCCAGGATCTCAGCGATCGCCGTAGCGCCTCCCGGAGCCACGCTTCTGCCTGATAATGCCACCTGCATCGGATACATCATCGTAATGTTCTTGTATCCTTTTTCCTGCGCTCTTGCGGCAAGCGCCGTG
>JAFZQL010000174.1 GCA_017620435.1 Erysipelotrichaceae bacterium | reverse complement strand
TACCCCCCCCCGATCGTTTGTCAATTTTGATCAGGCTCCTGTTGTACTATTTGTTATAAACTAGATACTCCTTGTTTAATTTCCTGACATCTTTTTGCATACTGAATCAAAGAAAAAGGAGCAGAAGCTCCTTGAATTATCCAATCATGAATCAATAGATTTTCTGACAGTCCTTCTATAACATTTCTTTTAATTTTAGTACTGTTTCTTTTACCATCTCGCCCATGGACAGGTTCTTTACGCCTACGACCTGGTTGTCGCAATGGCTGACCGGAAGAAGGAGTTTAAGGGCCCTGCTTTGACCGATGGCAACAGCCATGGCCGGAGTGATCTCGCCCAGCAGCGAATCCGCCGAAACAATGGCGATCGGTCCGATGATCACGTCTGCGTCTCTGCAGGCTACGATGACCGGATTCTCTCCGGTCGCACCCTGGGAAGCCCCCGCCTTCAACATGGCGCTGGTGGCGATGCTGTTGGTTCCAACCGCATACAGGTCCAAAGGAAGTTCTTCTTTACAGATGGCTTCGACGATCATCTGCCCCAGTCTTCCGCCCTGTCCGTCTATTACAACTGCTTTCATATGTTCTCCTTTATTCGCGAGGAATCTTCGGCAGGAAACTCCTGTAAAGAGCCAGATACAAGATCACCGATACGAATACACAGGCGACCGCATTGATGGCTGTCGTGCCCGCAACCCAGGTGGCAATGATCTTGGCTGCTTCCTGCGGAATGCCGAGGATGTAGTTCCGGTAAAAATATCCGACGATCGGATCAGCCAGTACATTGAAACCAAGTCCGGCAATGGCAGAAACGGTTGCTGCACCGATGATCTCCTTGCGGTCGGTCTTTTCCGTGAGATGGAACTGCTTCGCAACGGTTCCGGAAATAAAGCCGATCAGAAACTTCAGCAGGAAGGTCTTAGGAGCAGAGGTGATGTATCTTGGATCCAGAACATCGGCAATGGACAGTCCGATCGCACCGGCCAGACCGCCGTATACCGGTCCCAGGAACCAGGAAGAAAGAACCACTACCGCATTGGCGATGTGAATGGCAGTCGATGTTCCGGCTGTTACCGGGATCGTGATCTTGCCATAGGTGAAAGCGACGTAGTTGATTACCGCAAACATGGCCGCATATACCAGTTTTTTAGTCTTAACATTCATATTCTCTCTCCTTTCCTATCATCCTCATTCTAGTCTATTTATCTTTATGCCTCAACAAAGAAGCTTTTTCAGAAACCGAATCTTCCTAACAGACTCTGTACCTTCTCCATGATACTCCTGACTGAATCCAGCAGTCCTATCGTACCTTCATTCACAAAACTGCTGACTTTGTCGTTAAGACCTTCCATCTGATCCATGAACGCATTATATCTGCGTATCACGGCTACGATCTTCGGCACATAGATGGCACCGATGATAACGATCGCCAGCAGGATCAGGGCATGGATACCGTAACGGATGTAGCGGATCTTGTCGCTTCTGCGTTTTTCTTTTACCAGTTCCATCAGCAGTTCGTGGTCGCTCATCTGACTGTAGTCTTTCATTCTCTTTCCCTTTCGTCTTTATGTTCCAGATAATATCTTAATGCCAGCGCATCTCTTCGCTGTACAAGCTTTCCGACATCACAGCGTACGTCGTTTTCCAGTCTGTCCAGTGCCTCTTGAGGATCCATCCAGAGGACTTCCTTGAACAGGATCTGTTCCGCTTCGGTCCGGTCCGTTTTCTCTTGCTTTGCAGTATCCACCTTGCAATGGAAGAAGATGGAACAGGTGATCCTTCTGATCAGATTGTAGGTATCGAAGATTACTCCCAGAAGTTCATAGCTTTCAACCCGGTATCCCAGCTCTTCCAGCACCTCTCTTTGCAGAGCCTGATCGGCATATTCGCCTTCCTCGATCCCGCCGCCGCAGGTCTCCAGATGATCGCGTACACCGAAAAGATCTTCTCCTACGATATGCAAGAAACCGAACTTGCCTTCCCGGTTTTCCACCAGAGCCCTGGCTGTATAGCGGATGTGATCGTAGCCTTCCTTCGGCCAGATATCGTCCTCCAGTCTGCCTATTTCCTTGATTTCAACCTTTTCTGTCATTTTCTTATTTCATGAAGAAGTCGTAGACTCTTGTTTTCAGTTCTTCCGCTTCATCATAGACCGCATGAGAATAGCCTTCAAAGAAATACGATTCGGCTTTCAGCAGCCCTGCGCTTTCTTCCATCAATGCGATCGGGATGACGTTGTCGTCTCTGGAACCGGTCAGGAATACCGGCACATTGATTTTGTCTGCTTCTTTACGGATATCGAAACCGTTGACGGCAGACGCCAGAATGGCAAAGTGATCCATCTCTTCTTCCGACAGATCGCCGTATGCGGCATAGATGGCATCCTTGTGCTGTTCATAGTAGGCATCTCCATATACCATACTAACAAACCCCTTCAGCAGTCCTTCCAGATCGTGTTTTCCGGAAGCTTCCGCCCATTTATTTACCGTTCCTTCTTCAATATAAGAACAGGTCGATGCCAGAGCAAGCTTTCTGATCAGTTTTGGATATTTCAAGGCAATGATCTGCGCGATCATTCCGCCCTGAGAAACGCCATAAAGATAGATGTTCTTTAATCCCAGTTCCCTGATCTTTTCTTCAGTATCGTCCGCCATCTGTTCCAGCGAGTAGTCTTCCGGGACATCTTCTCTGCGGTCAAACAGATAAACGGTAAAGTCTTTACAGAAGATCTCATAGGCTGCAGCGATACTTTCGGCCAAAGGACAGACAGGTCTTACGGATAAACCGGGGAGGATCAGCATGGTCCTGGGACCGTTCCCGAATTGTATATAGTTCATTTTCATAATTTCATTTTACTCCATAACAGGATATGATTATTTGATTTCCGATACGTACAGCATCAGTCCCAGTGGTCTCATGATCCTTAAAAGCGTATCCAGACTGGGAGTGGTTTTATAAGATTCTATTCTGGCAACGGAAGACTGAGGCATGCCGCACATGGAAGCCAGTTCTCTCTGGGAAATACCCAGAGCGTTTCTATGATCGATGATCGAACCGATAATGGAAGCCATGTTTTCAATGTATTCCATTTCTTCTTTCCCAGCTTTGTCAATGTCTTTGATGTGTTTTTTATAATCGTTCCAGGTCCTCATTGTTCTGTCTCCTTGTGTCTGCATCGATAATCAAGCATTTTCTTTTTTGCTTTCATGATTTCTCTTTTTGGTGTTTTCTGCGTTTTCTTTCGGAAACAATGAAGTAGTACGAATCTTCTGTTTCCGTAATAGAAATATAAGATTCTGCAGTTGCCTGGTCTTAATTCCCAGATTTCATCTTCAAGATGTTTTGAAATATTCGCAGGGAGTCCGTTCCCTTTCTGTTGCAGCAGTTCGATAGAAAGAGAAATCTGATTGAATCGGATCCTTGCGTCCTTGTTGGACAAAGATCTGGTTCTTAATTCCTCCAGATAATCCCATATTTCGGACATTCCATCGGGATCTTCGTAAAACTCGACTTCAAAACATCCGCTGTTTGCCTGCTTCTTTATGATAGCATTTTTGCTATCAAAAGACAATCGATCATCTATATTGCTTGTATCTGTCTGTTTTTTCTTCTCCATCATTGTTATCAACCCTCTTACTACATAATTCCCGGAATAAAATGGAATTCCTAAAAAACTGTCTGTTTATCAAAAAAGATCATTTTGTGAAAAAAATAACAATTATGTGTTAAGATAATATCTGTAAATAACGGAGGTAACTTTATGGCAAATCGTTTTATCTTAAATGAAACTTCATATCATGGCGCGGGCGCGGTTAAAGAGATCGTCAACGAAATCAAGGCCCGTGGCTTTAAAAAGGCTTTTGTCGCTTCTGACCCGGGTCTGATCCAGTTCGG
>JAFZQL010000173.1 GCA_017620435.1 Erysipelotrichaceae bacterium | reverse complement strand
GATCGGCATGTCGTATGGGACGGCCAGAACATGTTCCGTATCTTTTCTGTGGAATTCCAACTCTCCGTTGCTGTCACGGGTCACGTCGACATAGCCGTAGAATCTGACATCAACCGTCTTGTCGGCCTTTCTGACTTCCCACGGATTCTCGATCCTCAGCCACTGGTCTGGCACTTCGACCTGTTCGTTGTTGATGATGAACTGTTTGAACAGACCGCTCTGATACCGGATCGTGTTGCCGGATCCCGGATAATTCAGAGTAGCCAGGGAATCCAGGAAACAGGCTGCCAGTCTTCCCAGACCGCCGTTGCCCAGTCCCGCATCCGTCTCGATCTCTTCCAGATCGTCGATAGATACATTCAGGTCATTCAGTCCGTCTTTCACGACATCATAAATGCCCAAAGACATCAGATTGTTTCTCAGCATCCTTCCCAGCAGGAATTCAAGCGAGAAGTAGTAGATCTGTTTCCTGTTGTCTGTTCTTACGATATATTTCGTTTCGCGCCAGTCTTCCAGCATGTATGTTCTAACCATCTTTGCCAGAACGACGTATTTTTCGATCATGCCCGTTTCGGATAGATCTTTGCCGAAATAGATGTGCGCAAAATAATCGAAATACTCTTTAAAACTGTCTTTATTCTGAAATGCTTCGTCTCTGTAGTTTTTAAAATCACTTGCCATAAGCTATTACCTCAACTTCTCAATTATACAATATCTCGTCGATCTCTTTCATCATTTGTTCATATTCCGGTTTGTTTGCCTGTCGGTTGATCTCTTCCAGACGTCTTCTTTTATCCTTCAGATAGGCGGTGAATACTTCATCCATTCTTTCCAGCAGTACAGGACCGTATTTGATTTCCTTCTCGCTGTAAGGTTCGTGCATGTCGGCACTGAAACGGATGATCTCGTAGTAGAAACTGTCATAGACGACTCTCTCGTCTTCGATGGTATAGTTCTTTTCCGACAGATATCTTCTTAGCAGATCTGTATCGGTATTGGACTGCAGCAGGAAGTACTGATACCTGCTCACATCGCAGCTTTCCAGGATATGTCTGATGGTATGGTAACCCATACCCGAAATCACAACGATATCGACATCTTCGGGAGCCTTTGCCAGACCGTCGGAAAGGATTGGGATCACCTGATCGGTTAAACCATGTTTTTCAATGTTGTTCTGGGCCTGTTTCAAAGGACCGGGTGCGATATCACCGGCATAGACCTTTTCACTGATGCCGTTTTCAACCAAAAAACAAGGCAGCAGGGCGTGGTCGCTGCCCACGTCAAATACTACCTTATTCTTTTCTATCAGCATTGCAATCTGTAAAAGTCTGGCTGAAATCATCTATTTCTTGTCTTCCAGGAATTCCTTCAGTCTCTTGCTCTTGGTCGGATTCTTCAGCTTACGTAAAGCCTTGGCTTCGATCTGTCTGATCCTTTCACGCGTAACATCGAATTCTTTTCCGACTTCTTCCAGAGTACGGGTCTTGCCGTCTTCCAGACCGAAACGCAGACGGATCACCTTCTCTTCCCTGTCTGTCAGTGTCGACAGGATCAAGTTGATCTCATCTTTCAGCAGTTCATTGTTCGCATACTGGTCCGGAGAAAGAGCGTCCTTGTCTTCCAGGAAATCGCCCAGGTGGGAATCGTCTTCCTCGCCGATCGGCGTTTCCAGAGAAACCGGATCCAGAGCGATCTTCTGTATTTCTCTGACTTTATCTGCGCTCATGCCGGAACCCATCTTGGAGGCGATCTCTTCGGCGGAAGGATCTCTGCCCAGTTCCTGTACCAGCTGTCTCTGGATACGGGTCATCTTATTGATGGTTTCTACCATATGTACCGGAATACGGATGGTTCTTGCCTGGTCGGCAATGGCTCTGGTAATGGCCTGCCTGATCCACCAGGTGGCGTAGGTAGAGAACTTGAATCCTTTGGTATAGTCGAACTTGTCTACCGCCTTGATCAGACCCATGTTGCCTTCCTGGATAAGGTCAAGGAAAAGCATGCCTCTTCCGGTGTATTTCTTGGCGATGGCGACGACCAGACGCAGGTTGGCGCTGATCAGCTCGTTCTTGGCATCGATGCCGTCCTGAACCAGCTTCGGATCGTCCGGATAGTTGATGCCGTTCTCGATCCTCTTGGCGATCAGGATCTCTTCATCGGCCTTCAGCAGAGGAACTCTGCCGATCTCTTTCAGATACATCTTGACCGGGTCATTGACCTTTGTATAGGTAGAAGCCTGTTCATAGTTGATGACGATATTCTTTTCGGAATCCTCATCTTCATCTTCATCGCCTTCTTCCGTAGCGAGATAATCGTCGTCTTCCAGTTCTTCTTCATCATCCGATTCGTCGATCAGATCGATATTGACGCTGGAAAGCCAGTCGTAGAACTGGTCGATCTCATCATCGCTCATTTCAAATCTGTCCAGAGCAGCCACAACATCGGCCTGAACGATATCGACACCCTGCTTGTTCAGCTCGAAAAGGTCGTTTTTCAGATCTTCGATATCATTGTATTTTTTCTTTAAACCTAAAGAAGACTTCTTGACGGATTTCACGGCCTTGATTGCCTTTCCGTCAGAACCGATGATCTCTTTCACGTTCTCCGTCTTGTTCTGGGCCTTCTTTTCTTCTTTGTCGTTTCCGGTGATGGTATCGAATCCTTCCAGACTCAGCTGTTCATTTTCCGTATTCTTAGCTTTTCTTGCCATTTGTACCCCCTAATTCCCTAATCAGTTCTTCATATTCCCTCAGGTATGCAAAGGATCTTTCCGGATCCACTACCGATGTCTTGGATATCTTCTCTTTCAGACTTTCCAGTTTTTTTCTCTTGATCTCCAGCTTCACCTTTTCTATGGCTCCGCTCAGAGCGTTCTCATCATAGTCCGAAGGAAGTGTTTCCACGACAGCCAGAGAAGTAATGATGTTTCTGACTGCCTCATCATCGGTCTGATCATAGATCCTGGAAAGGGAACAGGAACCGTTTCTACGATAATCGTCAATGATCATCATAGCCAGCTTCTGATTGTTATCATCCAGCAGGCATCCCAGCTGTCTCTGGTAAAGATCCAGCGCTTTCCGGGATACTGCCATCTGGGTCAGTATCGTATACTCGGCTTTTGTCAAACCGTCAACGGTAAAACCGAGTTCAGCCACTTTACTATTATACTCTACTTTTTTATCTGTCTGACTGACTCTTTTACGTATTTTCGTCAGTTCGTAGAGTTCATTCACATAATTGTCTCTGTCGTATTCGTCCGGAAGCTTTTCAATCAGAGAAGATACCTTCAGGGTCATTTCCTTGCGGTCATTGTAGTTTTCCAGATTGTAGCGTTTCTTGTAGTAGCCGATCGCATAGTCGATATAGGAGATCTGTCTGGCTTCCAGATCACGCAGG
>JAFZQL010000172.1 GCA_017620435.1 Erysipelotrichaceae bacterium | reverse complement strand
GTCCGTTTTGCCGCCAGCAAGGTCATCGAGGGAGATGAACTGGTACTTTCCCAGCTGAATCTGGATCAGAACGAAAAAGAAATGATCGAACACATCATCCTGCAGATGGAGATGGAAAGAGGACTGGACAGAAGCGCGGCGATCGCCGACATGCGTTTCGCGTTTATCCATAAAGTCTGCGACAAGGCGGTGATCCGTATCGCCGAAAGCAAGGAAAAGGTCAGAAGCGAAAAGATCGACAAGATCCTGACCGGTCAGTATACGGCCATTCCGGCTTTTATCCTGATCATGGCTGCCGTGTTCTGGCTGACTTTCAACGTGATCGGCGCTGCCCTGCAGAGCCTTCTGGAAACAGGCATCGACGTTCTGACTGTTAAGGCGGACCAGCTGCTTACGGCGGCGGGCGTCAACACGGCCATTCACGACCTGATCGTTGAAGGTGTCTTTGCGGGTGTTGGCAGCGTATTGAGCTTCCTGCCGATCATTGTTACCTTATTCTTTTTCCTGTCTTTGATGGAAGACAGCGGATATATCGCCAGAGTGGCATTCGTCATGGATAAGCTCTTAAGAAAGATCGGTCTGTCCGGCCGCAGTATCGTACCGATGCTGATCGGTTTCGGCTGTTCCGTTCCGGCCATCATGTCGACCAGGACCCTGCCAAGTGAAAGAGACAGAAGGATGACCATCCTGCTGATCCCGTTCATGAGCTGTTCCGCAAAACTGCCGATCTATGCTTTCTTCGTGAATGCTTTCTTCCCGAAGAAAGGCGCACTGATCATGACCAGTCTTTATGTCCTGGGTATCCTGCTTTCGATCCTGATTGCCCACGTTTATAAGAACACCTTGTTCAAAGGATCGGCTGCCCCGTTTGTCATGGAGCTGCCGAACTACCGTATCCCAAGTGCTCAGAACGTCATCCGTCTGCTTTGGGAAAAAGCCAAGGACTTCCTGCAGAGAGCTTTCTCGGTCATCCTGATCGCTACGATCGTCGTGTGGTTCCTGCAGAGTTTTGATTTGCATCTCAATCTGACGGAAGACTCCTATTCCAGCATCCTGGCGATGCTATCGGGACTGCTGGTTCCTTTGTTCAAACCGATCGGTCTGGGAGACTGGCGTATCGTTACTTCGCTGATCAGCGGCGTCATGGCCAAGGAGAGCGTAACTTCAACGATGGAAGTTCTCTTCGGCCAGGATCTTTCCACGATCCTTACGCCTCTGGCTGCCGCATCGATGCTGGTATTCTCTCTGCTTTATACCCCGTGTATCGCAGCTATTGCCGCCGTGAAACGGGAGATGGGAAACAGATGGGCGATATCCGTTGTCTTATGGCAATGTGCCGTCGCCTGGATGGCTGCCTATCTTGTAAGAGTGATCGGTCTGATGGCGGGAATGAAATAATACAAATCGGTATATGAATTCCTGATGTTTTAAGGTACAATGTTCTTGTCACGTAGAAGAGACGAGTAGGATATCTAAGATCGTAAAGCGAGTTCCTGAGGGTGGAAGAGGAACAGAGACATTTATCTGAATAAAAACTCGGAGTGAATCGTCGGTCGCGTTAAGACCTGATGAAGGTGTCCGTACCATGTACGGGAACTAAGGTGGTACCGCGTTAATGACGTCCTTAGAGATAGGGACGTTTTATTTTATTTAAGGAGAAAGACATGGAAAGAGAATTCAACGATCAGGAACTGGTAAGAAGACAAAAGATGGAAGACCTGAGAGCCAAGGGCATCGACCCGTTCGGCCAGGCTTATGAAAGAACGGCCAACTCGAAATCGATCAGGGAGGACTACGGTTCGTTCGGCAAGGAAGAACTGGAAGCCAAGGCGGCAGAAGTATCCATCGCCGGCAGGATCATGTCCAAGAGAAGAATGGGCAAGATGTGTTTCATGCACATTCTGGATAAAGACGGACAGATTCAGCTTGTCATAAACAAGGCGGATGTCGGAGAGGAAACCTATGAGCTGGTGAAGGCTTCCGATATCGGTGATATCATCGGCATCAAGGGTCTGGTCTACCGGACCAATCCTTCGGAATCCAATCCGGATGGAGAGCTTTCCGTTTACGTAAAGGAATACACGCATCTGACCAAGGCCTTAAGACCGCTGCCTGAGAAATTCCACGGGCTGACTGATGTCGAGGAAAGATACAGAAGAAGATATGTCGATCTGATTATGAACGACGAAGCCAGAAGGATCGCTTTCCTGAGACCTGCTATCCTCAGTGCCATCCGTCATAATCTGGACAGCCAGGGACTGGTAGAAGTGGAAACGCCTGTTCTTAACCCGATCCTAGGCGGCGCAAGCGCAAGACCTTTTGTAACCCATCACAATGCTCTGAATAAGGACTTCTATCTGCGTATTGCGACAGAGCTCTATCTGAAGAGACTGATCGTCGGCGGTATGGAGGGCGTCTACGAGATCGGCAGACTGTTCCGTAACGAAGGCATGGATCTCAAGCACAATCCGGAATTCACGACCATCGAGGCCTATGTCGCCTATTCCGATCTGGAAGGCATGATGAAGTTGTGCGAGAATCTGATGGAAGAAGTATCCATGAAGGTGCTGGGTACGACAGAAATTCAGACCGGAGACCATACGGTTTCCCTGAAAGCTCCTTTTAAGAGGATCGATATGACCGATGCGGTCAATGAAAAGACCGGCAAGGATTTCAGAAAGATTTCTCTGGAAGAAGCGGAAGAAGTATGCAGACAGCTCAACGTCAACCTGGAGAAGCACGAA
This sequence comes from Erysipelotrichaceae bacterium, assembly GCA_017620435.1. Taxonomy (GTDB): domain Bacteria; phylum Bacillota_I; class Bacilli_A; order Erysipelotrichales; family Erysipelotrichaceae; genus Colivicinus. Next base: position 5,121 of record JAFZQL010000172.1, on the reverse strand, counting down.
CACGATCTGGGCCACATCATCAACAACCTCTTCGAAGCGCTGTGTGAAGAAGAAATGACCGGTCCGGTCTTTGTCTGCGGACATCCGATTGAGATCTCGCCGCTGGCCAAGAAAGATCCGAAGGATCCTCGGTTCACTTTAAGATTTGAACTCTACATCAACGGCACGGAATACGCCAACGCCTTTACGGAACTGAACGATCCGATCGATCAGTATGAAAGATTCGAGAATCAGCTCAAGGCCAAGGAACTGGGTGATGCGGAAGCCAACGACATGGATATGGATTATGTCGAAGCACTGGAATACGGACTTCCGCCAACGGGAGGCATCGGCATCGGTATCGACAGATTCGTGATGCTGCTGGCGCAGACGGAATCCATCAGAGAAGTGCTGCTGTTCCCGACCATGAAGCCAAGAGAAGGTGAAAGAAGCACGATTAAAACAGTTGAAGACACAGAAGAAGTCATCGATTTCTCCAAGGTCGAGATCGAACCGCTGTTTGAAGAATACGTCGACTTCGATACCTTCTCGAAATCCGATTTCAGAGTGGTAAAGGTCCTGGCTTGCGAAGCAGTACCGAAGTCCAAGAAACTCCTGCAGTTCAGACTGGATGACGGAACCGGAAAAGAAAGGATCATCCTTTCCGGGATCCATGAATTTTATGAACCGGAAGAGCTCATCGGAAAGACCTGCGTGGCGATCGTCAACCTGCCTCCGAGGAACATGATGGGTATCGATTCCTGCGGGATGCTGATAAGTGCCGTGCATCAGGAAGAAGGACAGGAGAAGCTGCATCTGCTGATGCTGGATCCGCACATCCCTGCCGGAGCAAAGCTGTACTAAAACCAGAACAAAAACAGTCGGCAACTGATTGCCGGCTTTTTAATAGAAAAGGAAATTGTGCTAGAATTCAATTAACAGGAGGAGCAGAAAATGACAACAATGCAGGCGCTTCTTGAAAAAGATAAAGAACGTTTTTTACATAATATGGCAGCGGCAAAATCTTCTGCTGAATCGGTCGCAACCGTTGAAGAACAGCTCAGCCGTATTCTTTCCGGATACAACGGGGAAGAGGAAAACGACCGTATCAAGAATACGGCAGTATATCTGATCGAAACGGTATCTTCTTCCGCCGGTCTTCTCAACTGTGACGGAGAATCCGTCATCTGGTCAAAATCGCAGTACCGTCCCGGTATCAGCAAGCCGCGCAGATCGGCCTGGTTCATCATCTTTCTGCTTCTAGGAATACTGTGTCTCGTGGCGGCAGGAGGAGGGCTGATTTATTTTACCGATTCCATGCCTCCTAGCGATGAGATGATGATAGGACTTGGCGTTGCGGCAGCCGCAGCATTCTTCCTGTTCCTTTCCGGAATCTTTTCCGCCAGAAAAAAAGAAGAAAACAGACAGGAACTTTACGCCGAGACGATTCCGGATGGAGAAAAGACCTATCACATCCTGCTGAACAGCGTGCTTACGATGGACAGGATCCTGGAACAGGTCAGGAATGAGGAGCTTCTGGAAAACAAGAAGGCGCTGATGGAAGAAAAAGACAGTCTGAAGAAGGAAGAAGTTCAGCTTCTTTCTGATCTGCTGGAATCTGCATATGGCGAAGGGAACAGCGAATACGGGAAGCAGATCATTTCTGAGGTGAAGTTCTATCTGCGCCGCAGGAACATCGATGTTGTCGATTATGACGGTGATAACAGAGCCTTCTTTGATCTGATGCCTTCCGAGAGCGCCGGAACGATCAGACCTGCCCTGGTAATCGCAGGCAGTGTAATCCGCAAGGGTCTTGCGGCAGGAGAATAACGATGGATCGTTTTTACGGATTTGACCTGGGCGACGCGGAAAGCGCCGTCACCAGACTTGATAAGACGGAAGATCTTGTACCTGTTGTGCTTACGATCAATGAAGCCAAGAGTTTTATTACGGCTTATGCGCTGCTTCGGGACGGAAAGCTTCTGATCGGTGAAGGAGCCTGCTACGCTCCGGATGCGACCAAGAGAAAAGAACGTTTCAAAAGCCGTTTTCTGACAGACCCTGAAGCAACCAAAGATGTAAGGAGTTTTGCGTCAGGTGTGCTGGGTGAACTGTATCTAAGCGGCGATCTGATCAAGTCAGATGACTGCTGCTTCTACATCGGCTGTCCGGCAGGCTGGGACAAGACCGCCCGCGAAGAATACCGCAGCATCTTTGAAAAAACAGGATATCCTCCTGTTAAGATCATCTCCGAATCCAGAGCCGCTCTGGTATCGGCATGCCAGTCCAAACATCTCCAGGTCGGCTATGACATTCTGAACAAACCGGTACTGGTTATCGATATCGGTTCCTCTACGACCGACTTTGCTTATATCATGGGCGGTAAAGAAGTAGAACTGAAGACCGGAGGAGAAGTGTTCCTGGGCGGCGGCGTGATGGATGAGATCCTGCTGGAAGAATCCGTGAAGGCATCACCTAATGAAGCCAGGATCCGTAAGATTTTTGAAGAGAGCGAGCCGTGGAAGAGCTACTGCGACTTTGCGGCAAGAAGACTGAAGGAAAAGTATTTCTCCGACGAGGAATACTGGAAGGATAATGAGTGCAGTCAGTCCGTATCTATCCGTCAGGGACTGATTCCGGTAAGACTGACACTGAAGATCGATGCGGAAATCGCCGATAGACTTCTGAACCAGAAGGTCGAAAGGCTTTCTGATAAATCATTCAAAGAAGTATTCATGGATAGTCTGGTCCTGGCAAAAGAAGCCATCAAGGAAAAACAGCCGGAACTGGTCTTTCTGACCGGCGGCGTTTCCAGGATGCCGGTCATACGAAACTGGTGTCGTGAAGTATTCGATGATGCCGTGGTCGTGACCTGTGCAGAACCGGAATTCTCGGTCGCTTCCGGTCTGGCCTGGTGCGGAAAGATCGACGATGAGCTGAGAGGTTTCAAAGAAGAAGTCAGTGCTCTGGTCGATTCTACCACCGTTGAACAGATCGTTGAGAAACACATCAGCGAGCTTTACCAGGATGCGGTAGAGACGATGGTCGAGCCGATCCTGGAACATGTCGCCCTGCCGATCAGCGAAAGATGGCGCAACGGGGAGATCGAGAAACTCTCCGACATCGACCCGGTCATGCAGACGGAGATCGATACCTGGCTGCATACCAACGAAGCCAGAGCTCTGCTGATGCAGCCGGTCGCCAAGTGGCTGAAGACTGTTTCTTTTGAACTGGAAGAACATACGATGCCGATCTGTGTCAGACACAATGTACCGTATTCTTCTCTTTCCCTGAATTCTTTCCTCTCAATGAGCGATATCGAGATCAATGTGGAAGCGAAGAATCTCTTTGCCGTGAACGAGATCACCTGGCTGATCGATGCGACGATCTCTATCGTTGTGGGTCTTCTTTGCGGAGGAGGAGGCGTGGCTTTGATCGCCAACGGACTTCCGGGCATTATTGCCGGAGTTGTCGTATCATTGCTGATACTGGCTTTGGGCAAAGACAAGATGCAGGAAATGCTGCTGAATTCGAATATTCCGAATCCCGTCAGAAGGGTCATTCCGAAGAGTTATCTGAAAGCCAGGATGGGTTCCATTTCCAAGCAGGTCAAAGACAATCTCTATGAGAAACTGGAACAGGAAAAGAATCAGCAGATCTCTCAGCGTCTGGTGAAAGAGATCTCGACGCAGATCGAAAGCTGTCTGACCAAGATGGCGGAAGTCGTAGAAATACCGCTGGGATAATACATCCGGCAAAAGAAAGGAACTGTTATGGAAAAGAAAAAGATACTGTGTCTTCATGGTTTCGGTAAACGCAGAGGCAGACAGTTTGAAGTGCTTAGAGAAGCGTTCGGCGACTGTTTTGAGATACTGTCTCCCGACTACTATGAACTGAACAAGGAAGATGCGTCCTGTGAACGCTGGCTGAACAACGTGAAAGATATACTGGAAGAATACAAAGAAGAAAGACCTGTCGTTATCGGTTTTTCCATGGGAGCCCTCATGGCGTCACACTTTTCAAGAGAATACGGCATTGAAAAGATGATATTTCTTTCTCCCGGTCTTGACGACCAGAAATTCCTGGAAATAAAACGAAGCAATCCGGATCCTGCCGTTCCGGATGAATACATCGATGTATTCCCGGAAGTGCTGAAACGCTGTCTTCCTGATGTGGAAAAGATCGACTGTCCGGTTACTTTTGTAGCCGCAAAAGGAGACGAACTGATCCCTTATGAGTTTTCGGTAAAGTATTATGAAAAGATCGATAATCCAGACAAGAAACTGTATCTGCTGGAAGGCGGATCGCATACGATACTGGATGATCCGGAAACCAAAGAAAAAGTCCTGGAGATACTGAAAGAAGAGCTGCAGCCGTACAGGATGGAAGCATAAACAAAGGCGTGAATATTCACGCCTTTTTGTATCATTTGATTTTTACATCGATGACGGAATCGATCTTTTTCAGTTCCTCGATCAGATCTTTCGGATTGATGTTGTCATGTGTGGCGATCTCGGTATCAAGATGCCAGCCGATCTCTTCGTCAGAACGGATATGGTTCTCGGTATGAATGCAGTGAAGTCTTGTAAGACAGTCGTCGATCTTTTCTGCCTGACCATCCTGATCCATGTGAATACTGACCTTCATGACATTGCGCGGCTGATTGTAATTGAAGACAGGAGAGATCAGAGCGATCAGAAGCGTAAGGATACCGGAAAAGACTCCCAGCAGATACATTCCCGCACCGAAACACATGCCGATGGCGCCGGTAGCGAATACTCCCGCCGCAGTTGTCAGACCCTCGATCCTGCCGCGACGTTCAAAGATGATACCCGCTCCCAGAAAGGAGATGCCGGATACGACACCGGCCGCGATCCTTGATGCATCGATCCCTCCTACATCGAAGAAGCCGTATTTTGAGATGATCATCAGCAGACAGGTAGACAACGCTACCAGAACGTGCGTACGTACGCCTGCTTCCTTATAGCTGCGATACCTCTCGTATCCGATGACGGTCGCAAAGAAAACGGATGCCAGAATTCTTAAGAGCCATTCATACTGAAATGCGTTCATATGATTTATCCACCTTATTGACTTTATTATTCCATGAAACACAAACAAAATTAAAGAATTATTAATCCC
>JAFZQL010000171.1 GCA_017620435.1 Erysipelotrichaceae bacterium | reverse complement strand
TCTTCCGCTACATAGACATAGTTGTCCTTGTCAATGCCCACGCACATGGCAATATGTCCGCCTCCGCTAGGTCCTCCGTCTCCGCCGGAAAGCAGGTCTCCGACCTTCAGCGTTCCGTTGTCGTAGGCATCCGCCAGCCAGATCCTTTCACCCAGATCAGCCATAGCCGGACACCAAGGCGTAATACCGGCACCGATATCGCCCGGATCAAATCCCGCCTGTACCAGGATCCAGGTTATGGAACCGCTGCAGTCCAGTCCGTTTGCGGCATTTCTGTTCCAGGAGTATTCATACATTGTACAGCCCCAAGGCTGCGGTCCGGACATCGTGTAGTCCATGTTGATATTTTCAAAACGGGAAGGATCCAGATAGAGACCTCTGTGGTAGTAACGGCCTTCTCCGTCGATGTAGTTGCCTCGGCAGGATCCCAGACGTCCGTTCTCCGTAAAGTAGTTGATACGGTAAGGGAATTCCATTGCCAGGAATCTTCCGGCTGCCACAGCACCCGCTCTGGTCTGATAGCCAGCCTTTTCGACTCTGGAGAACAGGATCTCATCCAGCAGGTCGTTGTCTTCTTTCGAGAAAACGCCGCAGGACAGGAACGGTTTCGACATGTCGAATTCCGGAGCCATGGTCGTGATCAGATCCGTAACGACCACTTCAACAGTGTCCGACTTGTCTCCGTACGTGGCCGTAATGTTTGCCGTGCCGGCAGCTACGGCATGTACCGTTCCGTCAGGATCTATGGTAGCGACCTGTTCATTATCACAGGAAAAAACGACCGGTTCATCCACAACGCCGGTGTATGAAGAATCGTAGATGATCTTTTCATTGCCCTCAAGAGCGAGGTATATGTTTCCGGAAGTGATCTGAATGCTCTCGACGTAGCTGAACTTCTGATCTTCCAGTATCTGACACAGGTGATTGTATCTGTTTCTGATGTAGATGTTGCCCTTGCTGATCAGCGGCATGATGCAGGTGTTGTTTTCGTCGGTTTTGACCCACTCCGCATTGTCCATGTTTTCACCGATATAGCACTGTCCTTCTCCATCCAGAACGACAACGATATTTCCGTTTTCAATATACTGATCGGTAATGCTGACTTTCTGGGTAATACGGTCATACAGCAGACCGCAGAAGAACAGTACCAGACAGGTAACAAGGAGGCTTTTCTTAAGCTTCTGTTTTAAATCAAGCTGTTCCTGCTGAAATTTCTCATCCATACAATTTATTATTATACAGAAAAAACCTTATATTTTAAAAGAATATGTGATCTGGTCTTCTCTTTTGTTTTCGTGGCCGATATTCTCCTTGATGTTTATTCCGCCCATGTGTTCATAGAACTGACGGGCATTGCGGTTGTGCTGGTTGCATTCACAGGTGAAATGGTCCAGATCATTCTCTTTACAGTACTGACGGATAAAGTCAAACACCTTCTTGCCGATGCCTTTTTTCTGGTATTCTTTCAGTACATAAAGAGACTGGATATGCAGGCCAAAGAGATGTTCAAAATAGAAATAGCCGATCGGAAGATCTCCTTCTTTGATCAGGTAGACATGGTAGTGGATGTTGCCGATCCTGTCCATGTCTTTTTGAATATGTCCGGGATAATCGTAATGGTCGATCACTTCATCGGGGTAGATGTCCCGGTAGGTCGTGCTCCATACAACACGGCGCAGTCCGCTGAATGTCGAAGCGTCCTCAGCCGATGCCAGGACAAAACGGATCTCTTTTTTGTGTTCTTTTATGTATTCTTCAAACTCAGATGTTCTTGACCAGTATCTGCTTCCCCAGTTCTGAAAGTTCCATTCTTCCATGTAGGTGTTGCATTCATAGTCCACATACCATAGCAGATCATCATGTACGATGAAGTTTGTCGGGAAGTAGTCGATGTTGAGATCTGCGGATCTTGCCTTTTCTGCCATTTCCCGAATCTGCGGAAGATACCGCTCTAGCGGCTGATCATTCAATACCAGATCAAAAACGGTGTTGCCTTCGATATATTCCTTGACGATCCTCTCGTTTTCTTTATCGGCCAGGATCATCTCCGGTATTCTGATACCGGCATCCTTGAGACGTCTATAGTCTGCGCATTCTGCTTCAAACTTGTCGCCGAAAGCGTAATAGTCGCACGGTTCGTGATGGATCTGTTTCAGCACATAGAAAAGGCTGTCCTTTTCCGCAAGATAGGAATAGCCTCCCTTGCCATGACCTAAAAGCCTAATGATTCGATAGGTATTGCCGCAGACGTCAAGTTCATCGCATGGCTTTATCTGAATGCTGTCACTTTCCGTTTTATGATTCATGCCGGTTCATCCCTGATTCTCTTTTATAAAATCGGCGATGTCTTTCAGAACTTCATCTCCTATGTGCCGTTCAATACTGTATTCCCTGGATGCCTTCAAAATATCATCATAGATCCCCTGAACGAAAAGATGATTCAGCCCCGGATAAAGCTTATACTTCACATTTGTTTTATCCTTAAGCATTTCCTGAAACCCTTTAAAATCAACTTCCGCAAGTACCTGGAAATCCTTTTCTCCCTGCATGATGAACACCGGTTTATCACACTGCAGCAGATAGTCGGCAGCTGTCTTACCGCCCATTTCCTTAAAATAATACAGCGACAGATTTCCGGCAAACTTCTTCTTTCTTGCTTCCTCATCGGACAGGCTGTACAGGTTTTCGAACTTTTTCGCATAGATCCTGTATTCCAGAGAGATGATCCATTTCATAAAGATGTTTGCTTTCTGTGTCTGCTGAAGCTGTCTTAAGACGATCTGCTCAAGACGGTACGGCGTTCCGGCCGCCATAATCAGGCCTCTGCAGTTTCCCCCGTCGAAATCGATCCTCGGTGCCAGCATGGCTCCCATGCTGTGGCCAAGAATAAAGATGTTTTCCGGATCAATGCGCGGATCTTCTTTTAACAGTTTTATGGCAAGTATGGCATCATCGATTGTTTCTTCCTTTACCGTCAGATCCGTTTTCCTCATTTTATGAGCATAAACAAAAGTTCTTTTGTCGTAACGTAAAGATGCTACACCGTATCTGGCAAGTCCCTCAGCCAGATCCTTGAATGGCGTCAGTTTCATGACTTTTTCATCCATATTGGAAGGACCGGAGCCATGAACCATGACAACGGCAGGTACTCTTACGCCTAAATCATCAGGAAAAGTCAGCAGACCGTTTAGCGGATATTCCGTATTCTTGCCGACTGTTACTTTTTCACTGTACATAGATTCTCCTTCCCTTTCCGACCGACATTGTCTTTTCACTAATCATTATCTTCTAAAACACTTGAAAAAGCCATATTCCCGAGGCTTGTCTAAAGCCGTGTCATCAGGCTGATAAATTAAAAGACAAGGCAGACTGCCTTGTCTTTTAAACTAAACGTGAAAGGAAGATTTAATGAAAAAACTATTTACATCTTTATGATATCCGTGTTTTGTGAAGCTTTCGTTAAAACAATGTGAAGTTTTTATGAAAACACATGAAATTTCTACTGCTCCAGACAGGAAAGACGGTAAGCTATCGAAACACCGTCGTAATCGGCATATGTTTTCCCGTCAAGATAGTACTCGTATCCGTCGCCATCCGTAGGTCTATGGATCATCGCAGAGCTTACGGAATTCTCCGGTCTCTTCTTTCTGTGCCATGTCATCGACATGTTCAGGTGTCTGTACGCCGATCGGATCGTCAGAGAGTCTGGCAAATCCTCCGAAACGGTAGCTGCCGCGGTTGCCGTGTCTGACAAACAGTACCGGAGGTTTATCCGATCCATCGGGAAAGATCGAACCGTAGGCATCGACCAGGGCCATTTTCCCGTGATGGTCAAAATCCGTATCCATAATCTTTGGATGGTTCTCGAAGAAGTCCTTTTGATGTCTGACAACCTTGAAGTACTCTTCCATTTTGTTCTCCTTATTTATTCTCTTCCCAGTACGATCAGCCGATCGTTAGAATTGAATGTGATCCTTTCTTCCAGATCGGTATTAAGTATCATCTGATCGTTATGCGAGTAACCTACCAGTGTATAGCCGTACGTCAGGGCGATCTGTTTCAGTGCTCCAAAAGAATAATCGTGTTTTGTGGAAAGATTGAAAGGCTTCAGAGGCTTTGAATACAGTTCGTTTCCTTTGTTTGACAGAAGCTCTTCGAATACTCCTTCCAGTTCCGTATTTTCCGACATCTGGGCCAGTACCAAAGAGGCGATGTTGGAACTGACGATATAGTCGATCTCGTCGTCCTTCATTGCAACATTGTAGGAGTTCTCCATGTTGAGTTCTATTGTAACATTGTAAGAATAATCGTTGACCTCCTTGAGATCCATCAGTTTGAGCAGAAGGAGGATATTGCTGATGTCGGAGTCCTCTTCGTCCATGGTTCTATCCGCAAGGATGACGATATGTCCGGCTTTGGAAGCGATCTTATCCAGATTCTTCTTGTAATCTCCCTTGAAAACAGTGAGGTTCTTTCTCTTGATCAGATCCTTATCATAAGCCGGCTGATCCTCTCCGTGATGGACCAGAACGATGTCTTTGATGTCGGAAGGCAGTTCCCTGATGATCGTTTCCAGCAGGACGTTGTTGCCAAAGATAAACAGCGTTCCCTTGGCTTCCTTTGCCGACTTCCTGAATTCCTTATCGGTGATCTTCTTGAGTTCTATCTCATTCACTTCATAGGTGCTTTCATCCTCTTCAAACAGCAGGACTTCATCGCCTTCCTGGATGACCGTATTTCTGTCAGGATTGAGTTTGACCTTGCCGTTGTGCTTAACGCCGACAAGGGTAGCCTTGTCGATGTATATTGCCAGTTCAAAGACCGACTTACCGTAGAATCTTTCATCCTGTTCAAAATACAGCTCGTTTCCTTCAAAGTTCAGCAGTTCCTTAAAAGCCACGGAAAGACCCGGTTCTGTAGCCGTATGGGCTATCATTTTGGCCATGATGTCGTCCGTCTTCAGCATGATGATATTGTCGTCTCTGATCTTGTTTTTCGGCAGAAGATGTTCGTCGTCGCTGACGCAGGCAATGATGTTTGCACTGCATTCAGGATATTCCTTCTTCAGCATTGATGCCGCCAGCAGGGCTTTTATCCTGACATTGTCGTTCAGGGCGTTGATGATGACGACTTTGGCCTTGTCGATGGAGCAGTATCTGAGGTCGTTGATGTTGGTGATATCGCCATGTCTGCATATGACTTCAATATTCTTCGGGATCTCAACATTGTTGTGGAGATCCTGTTCGATTTCCGCTTTCTCGATATCGGTATAGATGACGATACATCTCTTCTTGTCACCGGTGGCGATGATCAGCTGATTCAGAAGTCCATGTTCCCCGAGCGTATACCCTAGAATAACGGTATGATCCTTCTCGATGACGATGGAGTTGCCGTTTCTGATGCTGTCCAGCTTGGCTTCAATGCCGCTGCTGATAACGCCAATCAGGATACTGGTAAAAAACAGCCCGATGATTGCCGTGATCGTATTGAGAACGATGTAACCCGCTTCTCCATCCTCGCTTGAAGGCATCCAGGCATTGACGATCGTTGCCAGAGAATCCCAGAATGCTTCCACGAACCCATCTCTGAGCTTGAACAGCACAATCATTACTGATACCAGGATGACGATGGTGATGACACACAGCGAGAGCAGTTTAATGATGCTGGCGGTGCCTTTTGAGAGCTGTTTATCCAGCCAGTATTTCAGCTTGTCGCTCAGTTTATAGTCATTCATATTGTTTTCTCCTTAAATGAAACCTGTTGATTCAATGATAACATGCCCGTAATAGAAAAAATAAATGGAGGATCTTTGTTTCAGATAATACAAATAGTCCAAATATCGTGTTTCCCTGATTTTTCAGTACGAGCGTTTCTTTTCAATCTAACACAACTGTTTTTATGATAGAAATGAAATGATTTTTCATAACGCAAATGAAGCAATGCCATATATCATTATTCTTTTCTGTTCACAATTTCGCGTTAATTCTGGCATAGGTGTTTTTTTCTCATGCCGGAAGCAAATGACCTTACCTGGTGCTGGATAGGCATATAAAAAAGCCGCTGTTTTTTTACTTGCGACTTTTTTATTGCATTATATTTCTACACTGATGTCCAATTTGTATCAGCTGTTTTCGTTCTCTGCGTTTCTTTCTTCTTCAAGTGTTTTCTTCTCAAAAATCTTGAAGAACGGAAGGTAGATTATAACGCCGATCACAAAAGTTATCAGCTGTGCAATCAGAGCTTTCCAGTCACCTGAAATCAGAAAGCCAGCCACAAACGGAGGAGTTACAAACGGAACATCGATAAACGCTTTGCCGACAAATCCGATCATTGTAAGGAAATACGAGAGTGCACAGCCCACAGTACCGGAAATAACGAAAGGAATCATCAGATAGGCATTCATCGCCAACGGCAATCCAAAGACAACCGGCTCAATGATGTTGAATAGTGCAGAAGGAATAGAAGCTATACCTACCGCCATAAATGTCTTAGACTTGGACAAAACCAGCAAGAGCAGTAACGGATATATGCTGCACAGCCAAAGATAACTGTAGTTGAATTCCGATGTCCAGATGTATTGCATGCTTTCGCCTGCAACTTTTGCCGCAGCATTGCAAGCCAGTGCATTTGTTACGATCGGCGTAGTGATTGCCGCAAGCATTGAAGGACCGTTCAAGCCGATCGACCATAACAGCAGTGTCAGGAACATTATCAAGGTATAGAATCCAAGACTGTCGGCGCCAGATAATAGCGGCGTGAAGAAATTCATGACGATAACAGCCAAGTCGATCTTTAGAATCGAACGGATAAACCAGGCTAATGTAATAATTACGGTTACCGGGATTAATGATGAGAAAGAGTTGCCTACACTAGGCGGAACACCATCCGGTAGTTTAATCACTATTTTTCTATCAATAAAGAATTTGTAGATTCTTACAGAAACAATACTGGCAACCATTGCAACAAACATTCCTGTAGATCCAAAATACGATGTGGAGAGCATACCTGCAGAAACGTCGTCGTAACAGATGAAAAAGAAAGCAAGAATGCCGATCAGACCTGATAGTTTTGTATCTAAACCTAGTTTTTCTCCATAACTGTGTGCAATCGCATAAGCGACATAGAAACCGATAAATCCAAGGGTCATTGAGTACACATTCAGGATGGAATCCATATATTGTGTAAGCGGCGGAATTACAGCCGAAAGCATCGTTAAAATCAGAAACAGGCTTCCTGCAATCGTAATCGGAATGGAAGACATTAAACCTTCCTGAATCGCAGATATAGACGGCAGTTTTGCAAAACTTGCCATTGGGCTTGCGATTTTAGAAAGAGCGTTTGCCGTTCTTTCGCTAAAACTCATACTGTCTGTTTCTTTGTTATTGTTTGTCATTTGTTTCTCCTTTATATCTTTTTCATTAAATCCAGTGCAAAATCCAGGACCCTGTTTCCATCCATCCTTCCGTAATCCTGCATAGGGATTACTGCTGCAGGGATCCCTTTCGGTTCACACAGCTTTTTTGTCTTTTCAAAAACGAATCTAGCCTGCGGTCCAAGCAAAACCACATCGACATTTTCCAGGTTTTTTTGCATCTGGCTTTCCGGATGAGCAGAGATATCTGCTTCTATTCCTCTTTGCCTGGCTGCATCCTGCATTTTCGTCACGAGCAGGCTGGTTGACATTCCAGCTGAACAGAAAAGCCTGATTGTAATCATATTTCCTTTACCTCCTCAATAGAACGACTTGCCAACAGTGAATTGACTACTTTTCTCAATTCAACAATTCTCTCAATCAAGTTTTTTTCTGAAATTGCCGTCATCAGATGATCCTGGGCATGAACAAACAAGATCGAACACTTAATGTCTTCACCTCTTGCTTCTTTTACCAGAAACTGCGTCTGTTCTACATGTGCCTTCCCCAGTGCGTCGTTCGCCAGTTCCATCTCTTTTTCTGCTTCTTCATATTCTCCCTCGTCAGCATAATCCAAGGCTTTGTAGCAATGGGCTCTGCAGTCTCCTGCGTTTGTTATTATGCTTATGATCTCTTTCTCAAATTCATTCATTTTAATGACCTCTCTTCATCATCTGGTTTCATCCTATTCCGATACCTCGTACAATGATGCCCCGTTGCTTTCAATCAGTCTTTTATACCAGTAGAAAGACTTTTTCGGGATCCTTTTCATCTTATGGTCTTCATAATGATCCGAGTCAACATAGATAAACCCGTATCTTTTTCGCATTTCCTTGTGACTGCTTAAAAAGTCTATTGGCGACCAGGCTAGATACCCGATGATCTCTGCGCCATCAGATTCGATGGCATCTTGCATATTCTTTATGTGTTCACGGTAAAACCTGATTCTGTAATCGTCATCAATCACCCCCCGGCTGTCTGGCTTCTCATCGCCTGCGATTCCGTTCTCAACAATGAAAACCGGTTTGTGATATCTCTGATTCAGTGTTGAAAGCACTTTTCTGAAACCCGAAGGGTCTATTGACCAGCCCCAATCTGTTTTTTCGAGATGCTCATTCATTGAAAGCTGCGGCCTGAAGATTACAGATTTTTCAAACTCCAGCGGATCCTCGATTTCAGGTCCCGATATTTCACATGTCTGATAATAACTTATCGACAGGAAATCAATCTGTTCAGATGACCTTTTGATGATCTCAAGGCCTTCTCTGTCGTCTTCCTCCATGCCGCATCTCGATAAAAACTCTTCATAATATGGCGGGTATATTCCCTGAGTCATTATGTCAAATGTCAACAGGCAAAGAAAATCATTGGCTATTGCTGCCGCAAGCATATCTTTGGGTGACAAGGTCTTTGGATAGATCTGATAGAAATTGATCATTCCTGATACCTTGGCTTCAGGCGCCTTTTCCTTGATGATCGCGACTGCCTTTGCGTGCGCCAGCTGTGTATTGAACACAATGGTTCTGAAATACTTCTCTGCTGATATTCCCGAAGGAATCGATGCACCCGCCACCAGTTTCGATTGCAACATGGTTGCCGTATTCATTTCATTGTAGGTGATCCAGTATTTGACTTTGTTCTTGAATCTTTCTGCGACTGTTTCAACATGGTGCGCGTAAAAATCTACGACTTTTTTGCTATAAAAACCGTTATACGTTTTTGACAGATAATCCGGCATATCGAAATGAATCAGTGAAACCACCGGCTCAATTCCTGCTTCCAGCAGTCTGTCGATCACTTTTTCATAGTGAGCCAGGCCCGGTTCGTTTGGTTTATCTTCAATGCCAGTAGGATATATCCTTGACCAAACAATCGATAAACGCAATGCTTTAAACGACATTTCTTTCATCAGACTGATGTCTTCTTCATACTGGAAATAATGATTTGCCGCCAGGTCTGAATTGTCTACGCTTTCTTGCCCATATTCTTTTCTGACCTCCAGCGTATCAAAAACGTTTAATCCCTTCCCGTCAGCAAAGCATCCGCCTTCTGCCTGGACGTTGCTCATTGCGCCGCCCCATAAAAATTCTGCTGGAAACACGTTCATTTTTCTACCGGCCTTCCATCCTGATAATTCAAAGTTTTTAAAACCAAATCAAATATATTCTTTCCGTTCATAAGACCGTAATCTGTCATATTGATCACAACGATAGGGATTTCGGGAACAAGTTCTTTAACCTTACTCTCTTTGAAACCGATCTGCGGGCCCAATAGAATAATGTCGCAGCCAGGCGCCTGCTCCTTCAGTTCGCCGATCATAAAAGAATTGCATTCAACATTCATGTATCCCTGCTTTTCGGCTGCCTTTATGATTTTTCTGACTAGTGTTTTTGCAGATAAGCCCCCTGCGCAAAAAATCGCAATTCTCATTCTGGCCTCCTGTTATCCATTCGATGTACCAAAGATTATTCTGTAGAGATGGATCGACTCTTCTGCCCTTTCATGAGCCATAACTGCCATCGTCAGCTGATTCTGCGCATGAATTAAGAGGATCGAGATCTCTACCGGCTTCCCTTCCATCTCGTCATTGAGCATATCAAGCTGCAATCTGTATGCTTCATCCAAATGATCGGACGCCTGCTGAAGTAACGACTCCGCTTCTTCAAACTTGTTTCTGCTTGCCGCTTCAATTGCAAGTAACGACCTGGATTTTGACTCCCCGGCTACCGCAATCATCTGTACTGCACTTTCATAGTTTTTCTTAGCCATATTATTCTCTTTATGATTTACCCTAATTTTATATAACCGGATTATTGATGTATTGTAATTTTTTAAGCAGTATTATAAATTATGATTGTAAAATCATTCACTTATTATGTTTTTATACTGTTTATTTCAATTTATGGAATCGTAGGTGATACTTATGTTAACTACAGATTATGAATTATTATGTGAACTGTTTTATAATTCGCGCGATATTCCTATAAGATGCTATTCCGATGATAGGATACTCCTGATTCAATACCCGTTGATCGAGGAGGAGATGGACGCTTTTTCGCAAGCTATCGACGAGTTTTACCCAATGAACAATACCGTTCTCTTCAGCATCAGCAATCATCATCTTTACTTTGGGTGCATCAGAGACCAGCAGACGGGGAATTACATCCTGATCGGTCCTGTTTCCAGCGAGCCATGCAGCGACAATGAAGTGTGCACCATCATGGAGGAGGCATTCGTTTCACCAAAGTATTACGAAATACTGATCCAGCATCTTTCTCTTATCCCTTGTATGGAACTCAAGCATTTCATTTCGACGCTTGCCTATCTCCATTATCAGATCAATGATTTTTACATCCCGGACGATGATATCTACCCGCTGGACAATGTGGAAGTAGAAGAAACAAAACAGATCAACCATCAGATCGTTACTGATTCATTCAAAGGAAGAGATGAAAAAACAAACGCTTTTGTTTACAGTTATTCGATCGAACAGAAATACTTATACCTTATAGGCTCAGGAAATGTCGATGCATTAAACCATCTGATTTTCACAAATACTTTATACATTCCTGAAGTCAATTCAAGCAATACTCTTAGGAATAACAAGAATATCATGATCCAGCAGATCTCTCTCGCTTCCCGTTGTGCGATTCAAAACGGTCTTGAAGTCGATACAGCTTTCCAGTTATGCGAAACATATACAAAACTGATTGAACAGTCGCAGAATCTGGATATCATGTACAGGCATCTTTACGATTCGTTTACAGATTTCGCAAAACGCGTATCAAAATCAAAAATCCCGAAAGAGACTTCTCCTTTAGTGAGTAAGTGCATTCACTTTATTGGGAATTCAGTCAATTCTCCAATCACTGTTGGCGATGTAGCTGATCATGTGGGCCGAAGCAAAGCATATGTTTCGACAAAATTCAAGAACGAAATGGGCTGTAATCTTGGCAGTTATATTACACTAAGAAAAATAGATGAAGCCAAAAGCCTGCTATGCTTTACCAATAAATCCATATCAGAGATCAGCAATTATCTATGTTTCTCCTCTCAAAGCTATTTCCAGAATGTTTTTAAAAAAGTGACAAAACAGACGCCTCAAAAATATAGGGAAAAAGAAAACAGGCTTTGATGCCGTTCTATCCGGTCTTCTTCCAGAACGATATAGTTTCCGATTCGAACTTATCATAAAAACACCGCTGCTTTTCGGCAGCGGTTCTTTACTAAAAGTCTTTTATAAACGTCAAAAGAAAGGCCCTTTTTTATCCAGTGAACCATATGGGGTCCACTGTCTTTCAGGGCCTTTTTGTTAAGCTGGTGCCAACTACAGGAATTGAACCCGTAACCTACTGATTACAAATCAGTTGCTCTACCTATTGCGCTAAGTTGGCAGATGGTGGAGACTACAGGGCTCGAACCTGTGACCCCCTGCTTGTAAGGCAGGTGCTCTCCCAACTGAGCTAAGTCTCCGATTTTGACGCTTAATTATCTTAACATACGTTCTTTTTTTAGTCAATTGGGTTAAAATAAAAATATGTATAGAAATACCTATGTGGAAATTGACCTGGATAAGCTGAAATACAATGCCGGGAGATTCCGTGAAAAATCAAAGAAAGAGATCATCGGTGTCGTCAAAGCCAACGGCTACTGTACGGTCGACTATATGGAAGCGAAAGCTCTGGAAGAATGCGGGGTAAGCTTCTTTGCGGTATCCAGTCTGGATGAAGCATTAAGGCTCAGGAAGCATGGGATATGCGGTCAGATCCTGATCCTGGGTTATGTCCCTTCCGAAGCGATGGGTCTGATCAAAGAGTACGACATCAGTATTGTGACCGTAAGCAGAGAGTTTGTTGAAAAGACGGATCTGAAAGGCGTAAAGATCCATCTGAAGCTGAATACGGGAATGAACCGGATCGGCGTGAACGTTTCTGAAGCGAAGGAAGTCCTTGATCTGTTGAAGGAAAAGAAGGCCGTAATTGAAGGCGTCATGTCGCACTTCTCCAGTGCCGACAGCGATGAAACGTATTCCAGGAAACAGTATGCTTTGTTCAGAGACTGCGTATTATCTCTTGATTATGATTTCAGATACATTCACATGTCCGCAACAGACGGCGCAATCGTCATCGACGACGATATCTGCAATGCTCAGCGTATCGGTCTGGGACTGCTGGGATACAGTTCCTACGATATCGGCTTAAAGCCTTGTGTTTCTCTTTACAGTGAAGTCATCATGTGTAAGCAGCTTTCGCAGGGAGATACCGTCTCCTACGGAAGGCATTATACCAGCGACGGCAAGGGGTATATCCTGACGATACCTCTGGGCTATGCGGACGGTTTTTACCGGGCCAATACCGGGAAGGAAGTCTACGTGGAAAACGAATACGGGACCATCGCCGGAAGCGTCTGCATGGATCAGCTGATGATCCTGACGCAGCACCCGCATCCGGCCGGAACCAGAGTAGAACTGTTCGGCAAACATGTCGACATCGTCAAACGCGCAGAAGAGCTGCATACGATCACCTACGAACTGCTGACATCGCTGTCCGATCGGATTACCAGGATCTACGTAAGCGATGGCAGGATCATCGACAGAATAGATCCCCGTTTCTAATGAATAAAAAAAGATATAAAACAAAGTCATAGAAATATGACTTTTTTATTGTTTTCTTCATTTTGTTTAGGAATCGCCGTTTTTTCCGGGAATAACGATATAGAGGAGATAATTATGCAAAAAGTCAGTAAAACTATCGATTTAAATATTCTATTCATTCTTATCGGGATCCTCTTTGTACTGATCAGCTTTTTTCTGCTGGTACTGATCCTGGATTCCGATGATTTTCAGACAGTGATTCACACGGTCATGACCGGGTTTCCCGGTTTGATCATATCTTTGCGGGGGGTCAGTTAATTATGTTTGGTTTTTCAAAATCATTTCTTGTTTTGTTTACACTGGTATCCTCGATCCTGGCTCCCTGCAGAGATGACGGTCTGTACTACGGACGTTTCAGCGGTTTTAAAGAAACCGCTCCCGTATCTGATGACGATCCTGCGGAAACGGATGATATGCAGAACACAAAAATCGGGATGGAAGAAGACCCCGAATACATGATTTCCTATGTATTTGCCCAGGCAGGAGCTGCCGACGGCATCGGAAAACTTCCTGAGGATGTCCTGGATCTGCTTCCCGATCCGGCATATGGGAAAACGGGTGAAACAGTAAAGCCTGAAGATCCTGCACAGACTATAATCGGGAGCTGGGTCTTTCTTGGCTGGGAGCCGGGATCACAGATCATAGACGGTCAGGATATCGTATTCTCCGGATTATGGAAAAATGCGGATCATGTTTTAGAAACATATGTGAATACGCTCATGTATAAGGCAGCATCCGTCCTGTATTCCGGCTTCGGTACGATCGCCTGGGGTCTGCACAGCAAAGGAGGTTATACCGGTACTTACAATTTTCTGCTGGGCGGAGAACAGTCCTATTGCCTTCAGGCAGATAAAACGGTTCCGGCAGCCGGTTCCGTCTATAACTATGCGGGAGAAGACAATTCAAAACTGGCGGAAATCATCGGTAAAGGAACATACTACGGAATGTCTCCGGGAGCGATACAGGCAACGCTATGGAACTATCTGAAATCGGACAAAACCTACGCCTGGGTCGACTCCGGTGAGAATGTCGACTACGACAGCAGATACTATTCCGCATCCGGACAGACATGTTCCATCGAGGTCTATTCGCCCGGCAATTCAAGTTATCAGAAACAGGGCAAACCGGAACCGTGTCCTGATCCGGTTACCGGCAAGATTCAGATCATAAAACAGCCTGTTGAAACGGATTTTGATTATGTGAACAAGTGTCCAAACAACTATTCTCTGGCCGGAGCGGAATACGGCATCTTTAAAGACATCGAATGTACGGACAGAGCTGCATTGCTGAAAACAAAAAGCAACGGAAAGACAAGTGAAAAGGAGCTGAAACCCGGAACATATTTTGTCAAGGAACTGAAACCGAGTCCCGGATTCCAACTGGATGAGAATGTCTATACCGCAAAAGTCGTAGTATCAAAGACGGCAAAGGTCGAGTCTTATGAACCGCCGTTAAACGACCCTTTTAATGTGCTGCTGTACAAGGAAAATGCCAGGGACAGAGAGGATGTTTCTTTTCTGGAAGAAGCGGAATTCACGCTGAAATACTATGATACGCAAAAGGACAGTCTTGAAAACATAAGACCGGTTTATACCTGGGTATTCAGACCGATCATCAATCAGGACCTGAAAGCCGAAGTTCTTTTTGATGCACAGCACTTCTTAAGAGGAGACGACCTGCTTCTGGACGAGAACGGGGAATTCTTTATTCCGATCGGAACATTTACGATCGAAGAAACCAAGGCACCCCGAACTTTTGCCAGAGATGAAAACATCTACATCGGTCATATCGTTTATGACAACGGAACTGTCTATACGCAGTTTAACGGCGGGCAGCAGCTTCAGAACGATGATCAGATCCTGGTCCAGTCGGAAAACAAACAGGCCGTCATCATCACAGTACAGAAGATCGATGCGGAAACGGGAGAGGCAAGTCCCCAGGGATTCGCAAGTCTGGAAGATGCACAGTTCCTGGTGAGCAGACTGAACGAGGAAAGCGGAAACAAGGAGACGGTTGGAACGATCGTTACCGATTCCAACGGCAAAGGAAGTCTTTCAAAAGACAGCGAAGGAATCGATCTGCTTCCCGGCATCTATTTCATCAAAGAAACAAAAGCTCCGGATGGCTATCTGGTCAATGAAGAAGAGTTCCGGATCGATGCTTTGATACAGGAAGAAAACACTGCCGTATTTGAATACATAACGGAAGTAGAGGAACAAGTCACGGAAACAGTCATTTCCAAGAAAGATTCTGAAGGCAATTACCTGCCGGGTGCCCAGCTGGAACTGATCGATGAAAACGGTCTGCCCGTTTTCAGCTGGACCACAAAAGACACACCGGAAATCATCAAAGGACTGACTTACGGAAAACGTTATACGGTACACGAAAAGAAAACTCCGGATGACAGCGTATATGCCTATGCCGAAGACATCGAAATCGTTCCGGATAACGGGAAAGAGGATCATACGATCGTCGATGGAATCGTTGCCATCCGTACAACTGCCGGTTTTGGAAACACAGCAGACAAGACGCATGTCGCGGACGGAACTGTCGTAATCAAAGACCGGGTGAGCTATGAATGGCTGTATCCCGGAAAAAGATATCTGTTAAAAGGACAGCTGATCGATAAAAGTACAGAGAAGAAGCTGATGGAAACAGAAATGGAATTCATTCCCGAAAGTACACACGGTACAGTCTATGTTGATTTTATGATCGATCTGGAAGGTTATGATGACAGGGATTTTGTGGTTTTTGAAGAGCTTTATCTGACAGATGAAAACGGGCAGTCTCGTTCTGTTGTTTCGCATAAAGATCTTAACGATCCGGATCAGACTGTTCATATTGAAAGGCTCTACAGAGCGGAAATGGTTCTGTACAAAACAAATACGAAAAAGACCGTAAAACTGAACGGTGCGCTGTTTCATATCGAAACGAAAAGAATCAGAAGCGATGGGACGCTGTGTAAACAAGATCTGGGAACCTTTATTACCGGCGGGATCTATCTGGAGAAAGATGAGCCGTTTTGCTTCTATCTGTCAGAAGACCCGCAGATGAAAAATGATGTTCAGGTATTTGATTCCCGCTTTGATTCCGGGACCGGAAAACACATTTTCTCCACGACTTTGCTGGAAGAAGGAGTGTATTACGGAAAAACGGATACGGAAGATGAAATAAAAGAATACCGGATTCGTAAAGGAAGCATTATTCTAAGCGGACAGCCGGAAAACACGGAGATCACTTATACGGAAACCGCCGCACCGAAAGGTTACTTTATTGATAAGAAACCTTTTACGGTCAACGTAGGATCCGACTATACACTGGAAACAATAGAGAATTATCGTACCAATATAGCGATCATTCTTCCTGATACAGGAATAGAAAGGGATAAACTGTGAAAAGAAGAATTATCTTGTCTTTATTGCTTATGATCGGCATCGTTTTATCCCTGTCTGTCTGGCAGAAAAAAACACAGAACAGTGAAAAAACGGAGACGCTTCCACAGAACCTGAATCAGACAGAAGAATCCGTCATAGATGATGAGACAGAAAACGCCCATGATGATATCGGCAGCGAAGACACGGAAGCCATAACGGACGTTAAAAAGAAAGGCCACTGGGAAACCATAACGGTAACGGAACCGGCCTGGGATGAATCTGTTCTGATCAAAGAGGGATGGACAGAAACGATTCTGGTGAAAGACGCCTGGGATGAGGAAGATACTTACTGCAGCGTATACGGTCAGGACAGCTACAGCGGCTATGAATGCAACTGCAGGAAGGTATCCGGAACACTGGAAGAAGTGATGAAACATGTTGAGGAGGATGAAAACTGCAACTCATGGCACAGTAAAACGATCTACTATGGCGAACCTTACTGTCAGGCTTATAAGACCGACTATATTCATCACGATGCGCAATACCGGACCATCTATCATGATCCGGAATACAGGATCATACATCATGAAAGCAGGACCTATGAAAAACAGGTCTGGATAGAAGAATAAAAAAGGATATCATATGATATCCTTTGTTTCTTATTTCGATGCGATGTATTCGTCGACAGCACCCTGGAGGATGTTGAACGGAAGCGGTCCGTTTTTCATCAGTGTTTCATGGTAGCTGACGTAGTCGAAGCTGTCGCCCATTTTCTTCTGTGTTTCTTCACATAAAGTCATAAAGCTGGATAAACCTACACCGTACGGAATAAAGCCTCCCTGACGTTCTACGATATAATCGATAATCATATTCATCCAGCTTTCATCGATCTGGTACAGATCGAGAAGCAAGTATTCCTCACTGAAGAACTTGTAGACGTCTTCTCTGCTCCAGTCGTACAGGTTCATTCCCATGTCGATGATCGAATACATCAGGAAATAGTAATCCCAAAGATAGAAAAGTCCCTTGGCAACAGATTCATGCGGAATACCGCTGAACATGAATGCGTACATCGAAGCGTTTACGGCCCATCCTTCCGTATATCCCATGAATCCGATCGCGCTGCGGAAATTGTGTGGATTGGTCCTGTAGTAGTAAACATGCTGATAGAGGTGACCAGGGAAACCTTCATGGGCAAGCGTATTATAGGCATCTAATCCGTCAGCCATGTTGTTCGGATTGGTACGGATGATGTTCTGGTTGCTGTTGTCGATCGGAGACGGCCAGTAATAGGCAACAACATTGTCTGAAGCCGTATCCGGATCCAGTTCATCGACTGTATAATCGACATCTCCTAAATCAGGATAGTAGGCATTCAGATTCTGGCGCAGGAACTCCAGAGATTCTTTTGGGGATAGAGAGAATACACCCGGTGCATAGGAGTAGTACTCAATAAACTCGTTATAAAGATCTTCATCGTACAGGCAAGAAAGCAGTTCTGCTTCCAGCAGCGACATATTGTCCTGAAGTTCCTGGAATACTGTATCAAGATTCTTGTTGGTACTGCCGTTGAGATAGTAGGTCAGTCTGGCATAATCCTTGTTCTGTTTTCCCATCAGGAAAGAATCCATGTCTTTTTTGCTGTAGTAATTCTTGATCTCGTCTCTTAGCTTTTCATAAGAAGGCAGGACTTCATTCAGAACAAGCTCTTTGTTCCTTGCCATGTAATCCTGTTTCTGGCTTTCGGAAATGAAATCGATTTCTTTCATTCTGCGGTCAAAAGATGCAATGTATTCGTTGTCTTCCGTTTTGTTGAGCGTATCATCGCATACTTCGATGGTGTAGTCTACCCACTCATCCATCATCAGGAAGCCTGCTTTCTTCTGCTGTTTGGTATACTCCATCGCATCCTCGAAGTAACGGTCAAAATCAGCCAGACAGGTCAGATAGTCCTCTATGGATTCTTCATCGTAGAACGTGTAATCCGTAAAGTTGCTGATAATGTTGTCTGCCAGATTTCCTCCTGAAGAAAACAGATAGGAATACTGATAGTAGCACAGATTCGCAAGCGTCTCATAGAGAGAATACTCCAGCGCTTCATAATCGTACTGCTGGCGGTAGGAAAGCTTATCAAAATCAAAACTCTGAAGTTCGTTCAGCTGATCTTCCATATAGGTAAAGTTTTCTTCATCGAAACCGTATTTCAGTTCTCCCAGATCTACAGGAGGTTTTTCAATGCCGTATTTACGATAGTCAGTCACATTAAAATGCATGGTCATGAAATCGGATTCCATCGCTTCTACAAAAACCTTATCAAGGAACTTGTCGAATTCAGGATCGTCATTCAGATTCGACTGATTCTTCGTTCTGACTTCATAGTTTTCAATCAGTTCCATGTAATGCTTTCCCTTGTCCAGAGATTCTTCATCCGGTTTCTGCTTCTGCGTACAAGAGACAAGCATCAGTGCTGTCAGTAATAAAACAAGTAATTTCTTCATAATAAATACCTCTCAAATATTATAATATATTTGTATGCTAGCCCCAAATATGAAGCTAAGGAAGATGATCGATTTCAAGCCCGGCGATCTGGATATGGCCATGCTGGATCTTGATGTCGTCGTCTATTGCAAGGCTGTTCTTGTCTCGCTTTCTCAGGAAGAGAACTACGGATTTATCCGTCATCTTTTTTCCGATGATGAAATCCCGTATTATTTCAAGAACTACGCCGATACGGTTTTTTATGATTTCGACGGCAGACATACAGATCAGGAAAAGTTCATTACGATCTTTGAACTGTATTCTCTCTACAATTACGACAACACATCCGAATATCTGAAAGATATTCTTAATCTGTATACCCATGAAGCGGATGTCCTGATCGACCTGTTTACCCATGACAGCAAGGCCTACCGTCTATCCAATCTGGACGGTATCGTAAAACTGGAAGAAATAGAATTCAAAAAAGCAGCCTAGCTGCTTTTTAACTGTAATCGTTCTTATCTTTCTTGCGGATCGAAGGATGCGATGCCAGGATCTTTTTTACGCCATACGGATGAGCGAAGGCGATCTGCAGTACACCGGAATCCATGCCTACAACAATTCCTTCTCCATAGATCTTATGGATCACGATATCTCCGTTGCGGTAGATCGTTTCTTCCGGTTTGTCTTTTCTGCGGTCCTGAATGATGTCTTCATCAAAAATCAGCGAACGTCCCGGTTTCGGTTTCTCGTCGACATGGTCGATATAATCTCCTTCTATTTCATTGATGAATCTGGAAGGAAGTTTGGCAGACTGAATGACATAGGAGAAGCTGTTGGTCTCAGTTAGATAAAGCAGTTTCTTGGCCCTGGTATAGGCGACATAAGCCAGTCTTCTTTCTTCTTCGATCCCCTTCTGTCCTTCCAGCATCGTCTTTTCCGAAGGGAAAATGCCTTCAGACAGTCCGATCACAAAGACCGCTTCAAATTCCAGGCCCTTTGCCGAGTGTACGGTACACAGGCTCAAGGCATCGCTGACATCTTCCGAAGCTCTGTCGGTATATAAGGCAATCATCTGCAGATATTCATCCAGACCGGAGTCGGGATAATCAACGGAATACTGCTTGATGTCATCCAGAAGGGACTTGATGTTTTCCAGACGTTCCGTTTCGCTGTCTTTTTCCAGCATGGCTCTGTATCCGGAATCATCCAGAACTTCCTGCAGAAGCAGTTCCAGATCCATGGTCTTCATGTCTTCCCGCCATTTTTCAACCATCCTTACAAACGATTCGAAGGTCTCTCTGTTCTTCGGATACAGTCCCTGTTTAATGACCTCGTACATGCTGATGCCCTTCTCGACCGCCATGGCCTGAATGGCATCCAGTGTCTTCTGTCCGATTCCTCTTCTTGGAGTGTTGATGATGCGGATAAAAGCCAGGTCATCGGCTCTGGTGATCATCCGTAAATAGGATAAGATGTCCTTGACTTCCATCCGTTCATAGAAACGCAGACCGCCGTAGATGACATAACTGATACGGTTTTCAATCAGCACTTTTTCGATTTCTCTGGAAAGATAGTTGGCTCTGTAGAGCACAGCCATGTCCCTGTAGTTGTAACCGTCGTGATGCAGTCTGATGATCTGGCTCACGACATAGTTGGCTTCCGCAAGCTCGGACATGCAGGTCTTGTGAATGATCCTGCTGCCCTCTCCGTTTTTGGAAAAGAGCTCTTTTTCTACTCTGGCCTTGTTGTGTCTGATGACGCTGTTGGCGCCGGAAAGGATGTTGTTGGTGGAACGGTAGTTCTGATTCAGGATGATCGTTCTGGTATCGGGATAGTCCTTGTCCATGTTGACGATGATATTGATATCCGCGCCTCTCCAGGTAAAGATCGTCTGATCCGGATCGCCTACGACATAAAGATGGTTATGAACCTTTGCCAGCATTCTGATCAGCTTGTACTGTTCCTTATCCACATCCTGGAACTCATCCACATGGATGTAGTGGAATTTCTTGGACCACTTCTCCTGCAGCTGCGGATATAGTTCGAACATCCTGGTCGTAAACAGGATCAGGTCGTCGAAATCCAAGGCATAGAGCTGATGCAGCCTCTGATCGTAATAGGCATAGACTCTTGCTTTGTTGATGAGCCTGGTTTCGCCATAGGTATATTCCATGGCTTTTTCCGGCGTGATGGACTGATACTTGCAGTCGGCAATGTAGTCCAGAATATTGCCGTACGGGTATTCTTTCTTGTCGATGCCTACCTCTTTGTAGGCTTCCTTCAGGATCTGTCTCTGATCGTCCGCGTCCACCACTGTAAAGTTCTTCGGATAATTCAGGGCTTCGATGTCTTCCGAAAGAATACGCATGCACAAAGAGTGGATCGTCGAGATCCAGCACCCCGTTCCCTGGTCCTGAAGCATTTCATTGATCCTGTTTTTCATTTCTCTGGCGGCCTTGTTGGTAAAAGTAATAGCCAGAATATGATACGGCTTGATCCCCTTCTGTTCAATCAGATAGGCAATGCGCATGGTTAAAACACGGGTCTTTCCCGATCCTGCTCCGGCAATGATCCGGATATGATCGGACTCATCCGTTACGGCCGTCTTCTGATTCTCATTCAGTTGGGAGTATTTAACCATTTTAGTATTTCTGTGATTTTGCCAGATAGTAGTTCTTGTAGTTCACATCCCCGGTCACATCCTTGATCACGCGGATATAGTCCGGGAGTTTTACTTCCTGTCCGTCGGCAGAGCTTTCAAAGGAAAGGATGCCCTTGCTGCGGTCGAAGTTGAATATATCAAGTTTAAAGAAAACGTTGTCATAGATCATCGAATGACGTTCCTTGTCGATGATGTTCAGTTTCGGATCGATTTCATGGAAGTAGTCGCGGTACTGTCTTTCAGTCAGGACCTGATCCGTCTTGATCCGTTCGTTTGTCGAGAGATAGTGCGCCTGAGAGTAGCTGTAGAGAATATCTCCGTCTTTTTCTCTTCTTCTGATCCTTCTTTCATAATCGTCGACGCTGATCAGATAATGCTGAACGATATGTGAAGTGGCATAATTGGCCTCCTTCGCCATTTTCTGAATGACTCCATCATCTACCTCGATCAGATACTTGTTGAAACGCTCCACCGGCTTGCCTTCACCCAGATACTGCAGGACCGACTGCACCGCATTGACCATTTTGACTTCAAAGTCTGTCTCGTTGCCGATGATGACTCTGTTGGGATGATCCTTCCAGGCTTCCAGAGCCTGATCATCCATGACTCTCGCCTGTTCGACCGTCTCATATCTGGCGGAATTGGTGGCGTAATTGTATGCCTCTTCCTTGCCTTTGGCGCTGGTGACCAGATGAACGACCATGTCATATCGGTCATTGAGCTCTTCCGGAACCATGTCGAAACCCTTCATAATTTCTCTGAAGTCATCCATTCCGACGTATGCCAGATCATCCAGTATGCCTCTGTCGATAAAGATCAGGGCCTTGTCTCCGGACATTTCCTGTGCCGCTTTGTAGCAGATCTCTTCTTTCTTCAGCTGAAGAGCGATACAGTATTTCTGGAAATCATACATATTCAGTGTCGCAGGAGAGATCCCTCCGGAAATCAGATCCGTTGCCGATTCATGGTCGATGATGACCCGATAGCCTCTTTCTCCAAAGACCTGCTGTGCCCGGGATGTAAAAGTCGTTTTTCCCGAACACGGTCCTCCGGTAAATACGATACGTTTAATCGATTTCATAGATCCTCCTCAGTTTATCATTCAGTTTGGCATAAACGTTTTCTCTGAACCATTTT
Organism: Erysipelotrichaceae bacterium; assembly: GCA_017620435.1. Lineage (GTDB taxonomy): Bacteria > Bacillota_I > Bacilli_A > Erysipelotrichales > Erysipelotrichaceae > Colivicinus. The sequence continues at coordinate 3,318 of JAFZQL010000171.1, read as the reverse complement.
TCATTGGACATCTGCAGGGCTTCATCCAGATAGAACCAGGCAACGCCGCTGTTTTCATCTTCCTTGACTGACAGGACGTCATTTTCATCCGCTTCCAGCAGATAGGTTACATTAAGATGCAGATGAGAAGGCACATATTCTCCTCTGCGGATATGGGAATCCACCGTCAGGATCTCCAGAGAAAAGATATCCTCCGATACCGGTCTGACGTTTTTTACCCCCGTTTCTTCTCTTACTTCTTTGATTGCGACATTCAGACAGTCCCTGTCCCCGTCGCAGTGTCCGCCCAGCCACGCCCAGGAATCGTAGATCCTGTGATAAGCCATCAGGACCTTGTCTCTGGTGCTGTTTACGACCCAGGCGGAAGCGGTCATATGGGCCAGTTCATTGCTTCGGTCAAAGGCGTCCTCATACCGGTTTAAAAAGTCCAGAATGTTCTTTTTATCCTTTTCTTCCTGGAGATTGAAAGGCCGGTAATTCTCTATTGCTTCAACAATATTCACATACTTATTTTACTACAAAGCATGCTAAAATTTAGGTATGATTACAAGCGATCAGTTCAAAGACTATATCCTTCTGGATGCAGGTGATAAAGAGAAACTGGAAAGCTGGAAAGGCATCGTTTTACGAAGACCCGATCCGATGGCGATCTGGCCGAAAACAAGGCCGGAACTCTGGGAAAAGGCCGACGCGGAGTATCACCGTTCCAACAAGGGCGGAGGGCACTGGGAATATCATCACAGCCTTCCGGAATCCTGGAATGTCAGCTACAGGGATCTGCTTTTTAAGGTATCCCCTACCGGATTCAAACATACCGGTCTGTTTCCGGAACAGTGCGCCAACTGGGATCTGATCCACCGGCTGGTATCGCAAAGAAAAGATGCCAGAGTGCTGAATCTTTTTGCCTATACCGGAGCCGCAACGATGGTCGCTTCAATGGCCGGTGCAGCCGAGGTCGTTCATGTCGATGCTTCCAAGGGAATCAACGAATGGGCCAAGGAAAACATGAGACTGTCTCATCTGGAAGATCATATGATCCGCTTTATTGTCGACGATTCCCTGAAATTCACGGCCAGAGAGATCAGAAGAGGTCACAAATACGACGGTATCATCATGGATCCTCCATCCTACGGCAGAGGTCCGGACAATGAACTGTTCCGTTTTGAAGACAAGATCAATCCGCTGATCGAAAACTGTCTTCAACTGCTGAGCGACGATCCGCTGTTCTTCATCATCAACACCTACACGACCGGCTATTCGCCGACGGTCATGTACAATACTCTAAAAACGCATATTGCGTTAAAAGGTCTGGAAGGAAGCATAGAGGCTGACGAGATCGGCATTCCTGTTTCCGACAGTGAATTTGTCCTTCCTTGCGGACAGACGACCAGGTGGCATCGGTGAAAGTCCTTTATGAAGACAACCATCTCCTGGTGGTAGAAAAACCGGTAAATGTGCCGATGCAGGAAGATGCTTCCGGAGACGAAGATCTTTTAAGTATGGCGAAAGCCTATATCAAAAAGAAATACCATAAACCTGGCGATGTCTACCTCGGTCTTGTGCACCGTCTGGACAGGCCGGTAGGAGGCGTCTGTGTTTTTGCCAGAACATCCAAAGCGGCTTCCCGCTTAAGCGATCAGATCCGTACCCACGTCTTTCAGAAAGAATACCTGGCAGTCGTAGAAAACGACGATCTTCCTGACAGCGGACATCTGGAGGATCTGCTTTACAAAGACAGCAGGACAAATACGGTCCGCGTCGATCCGAACGGAAAACCTGCTGTCCTTGACTATACGGTGATAAAAAGAAAAGGCGGACTCGCCTTAGTGAGGATACAGCTGAAAACAGGAAGACCGCATCAGATCAGAGTGCAGTTCTCCTCCCGGAATCATCCTTTATGGGGAGACCAGCGCTACAACCCAAACGCTTCCCCGGGACAGCAGATCGCCTTATGGTCTTAAGCGATAGAATTCCATCATCCGACGACCGGTGAAACGTTAAGATTCGTTTCCGAGATCGACAGATATCCGTTTGATCTCTAGTTGTTTTTCTTATACGCCAAAGAACCCTCGCCAAGAAACATTTCAATCGCCTGATTGAATTTTTCTTTATTCTCGATATCGGAATATGCTCCGGCAAAAACGCCTTTCTCAACGAAAACGGCAGTCGGATAAGCGATCAGACCGAAACGGAAAAAGTCATCCGGCATATATCCGAGTATGGAAACGACAGGACAGTGGAAAGTGATCTTCATGTTTCTCAAGGCAGCTGAAGAGGATTCCGCTCCTTCAATCAGTACAACGATGTATTTCACGGATTCATTGGAATCGATCAGTTCATTGATGAATTCCACCTTATCTGTTTCGCTGTTGTCTCTCAGATAGGTATAGATCAGTACCAGCTCTTCCTGTTCATATGGTGAAAAATCACCGATATCGCTGACATAGATCCCATCGCTGCTTCCGGCTGTATTTGTAAAGTCCAAAGGATTGCCGATCAGCTGATAAGTCAGTTCTTCCGTATAGGAATCATGATCCAGTTCTTCGATTCTTTTCTGATTCTCGATGCTCAAGGAATTCTTTACTTCTTCCGGGGAACGGCTGAGACTCAAAAGATCCCTGCCCTGAGAATCAACGAGTTCTTCTTTCTGTATCGGATCGGTAAAACCTATGCGGTTAATCAGAATAAATGTTTCAGGATCCGTTTCGCCTTCGGCACAGAAACTGACCTTTCCGTTCCTGAAACAGACCAGAGTAGGATATTTTTCAATTTTCAGATAATCCTTGATATAGTCTTTCAGATCTTCATCTCTTTCAACGATACACAACTCTTCCGGTATTTTCTGATACAGTTCATGATAAAGCTGTCTGATTTCAGAAGCTGTTCCGACATTGAAATACTGGATAAACAGCGCATCCGTTTCGCTTATGAATCCGTCAATGATCTCGATCTGTCTGTGACAGTGTTCACATTCTGTAGAAACGATCTGCAGAACGATGTTTTCGTACCGGCTTAAGTCGTATGTATTGCCATCGATATCCGTAATCTGTTTTGCGTAGATATCCATAAACAGCATCTCGAACTGATAATTCCTGAAATCAAAGCCGTTGTTTGCTTCCTTGAGCCGTATCTGAAGATCAGGATCCGCTGCAGAAAAAATAAAAACATCCCTTACAGGATCGATGTATTCTTCCTTTACCGGTTCTGTCTGACTCTCATGAGAACATGCCGATAAAAAGACGATCAGTAAAACACTTACGAGTTTCTTCATCATTTCTTTTGCAGTAAAGAACGGACCTCTTCCTTCCTGGCCTCCAT
>JAFZQL010000170.1 GCA_017620435.1 Erysipelotrichaceae bacterium | reverse complement strand
CAAAGCAATGATCGGCAGTTTCGCTCCGCAAGGAATGAAACAGGTCGTCATGATCGTCATACGTCTGTCACGTTCATTTTCGATCGTTCTGGTAGCCATGACACCCGGGACACCGCAGCCTGAGCCGATCAGCATCGGGATGAATGATTTTCCTGACAGTCCGAACTTACGGAAGATACGGTCCATGACGAATGCGACTCTGGCCATGTATCCGACATCTTCCAGAATGCACAGCATCAGGAACAGCACGATCATCTGCGGTACGAAACCGAGAACTGCACCGACACCGCCGACGATACCGTCAGATACCAGCGATACCAGCCAGTCGGAAACACCAAGGCTTTCCATGATTGAAGCCGCACCGTCCGTCAGCCAACCCGCGAATACATCATTGGTCCAGTCGGTCAGGAATGAACCGAAAGGTCCCATCGCCAGCCAATAGACACCGAACATGATCAAGGCGAAGATCGGCAGACCGAGAATACGGCTAGTAACGATCTTGTCGATCCTGTCGGATGCGGACAGATCTCCGGCATTTTTCTTTTTATAGATTCCTTTTAAGAGATTGCCGATATAGACATATCTTTCATTTGTGATGATGCTTTCGGCATCGTCGTCCATTTCTTCTTCAACGGCTGCAATATCTTTTTCAATATGTTCCAATGTTTCCTTGCTCAGTTTGAGATCTTCCAGGACCTTCGGATCTCTTTCGAACAGTTTGATGGAATACCATCTCCGCTGCTCTTCCGGAAGACCGTGCACGCAGGCTTCCTCGATGTGCGCAAGCGCGTGCTCCACGGATCCGCCGAAAGTATGCATCGGAATGGTCTTGCCGTTCTTTGCCGCATTCACGGCTGTTTCCGCCGCCAGGTCGACATTGGTCCCTTTCAAAGCCGAAATCGAAACAAACGGAACACCCATTTCCTTCGACAGCATATCCAGATCGATCTTGATGTCATTCTTTTCCAGCAGGTCCAGCATGTTGATGGCGACAACCACCGGAATACCCAGCTCGGTCAGCTGCGTCGTCAGATAGAGGTTTCTCTCCAGGTTCGTACCGTCGACGATATTCAGGATCGCATCCGGTCTTTCACTGATCAGATATTCTCTGGCAACGACTTCTTCCAGTGTATAAGGAGAAAGCGAATAGATGCCCGGAAGGTCGGTAATAATGACATCCTCGTATCCTTTCAGCTTTCCTTCTTTCTTTTCAACAGTAACGCCCGGCCAGTTTCCGACAAACTGGTTGGAACCGGTCAGCGCATTGAACAGGGTCGTCTTGCCGCTGTTCGGGTTGCCGGCTAAAGCTATTCTTATACTCATCTTTTATCCCTCTTTCTCTTCCAGCACTTCTACCATTTCCGCATCGGCCTTACGGATCGAAAGCTCGTATCCTCTAACCGTAACTTCGATCGGATCTCCTAATGGCGCAACCTTACGTACATAGATCTCAACGTTCTTGGTAACGCCCATGTCCATGATCCTGCGTTTTACGGCACCTTCTCCATGCAGCTTCTTCACCACACAGGTATCGCCGATCGCTACATCTCTTAATGTCTTCATCCTCATCCTCCTAAATCATGATCTTCCCAGCCAGGCTTCTGTCCAGGGCCACCTTGCTGTCTTTGACATTCACGATCAGATTGCCGTTGATCGTCGAAACGACCGTAATGACTGCCCCGGTCACAAAACCCATATCCTCAAGATGTTTCTTGATTTCCGGACTTCCTCCGACTTTTCTGATCACATTCATTTCATTTACATTCGCATAAGTAAGCGGCAACATAACAAAGCCTCCTGGTTAGTCAAGACTAACTCACTATTATTCTAGTTAGCAATAACTAACTTGTCAATAGCATATTCCTTCTTTCAGAATGGAAATGGATTATAATAAAGATAGAGGTATTTGTTATGACAATTCAGGAATCCGCGGAAATGTATATGGAGACGATCCATATCCTTTCATTGAAAAATAAAAACGTTCATGCGATCGATATCAGCAGGTACATGAACTTTTCCAAGCCTTCCGTATCCCGGGCGATGAAGAACCTAAGCCGCGACGGCTATGTCAGTGTCGATGGAAATGGAAATATCACACTGACGGAAAAAGGTCTGAAGATCGCGGAAAGGATCTATGAGAAACACCGTCAGCTGACTGATTTCTTTATCCGTATCGGCGTGTCTCCGGAAACGGCGGAAGAAGATGCCTGCCGCATCGAACACGTCATTTCGGACGAGACATTTGAAGCAATCAAGAAACTGTAAAAGAAAACCGTATCTTCACGATACGGTTTTTATCTGTCTATTTTACAATGACCGATCCACCGATAAACTCTCTCATGATCGAGTTGTTCGGGATGATACTGTCATCGTAGATGGAATCAAAATACTTCAGGAAGTCCAGCATCCTTCTGGCTTCTCCGTATTCCGGTTCATTTCTCTGAACTCTTTTTAACAGCGGTTCCGCATACTTCTTCAGTACCGCCAGTTCATAGATGCAGTTGGAGTTGAAGAAGACATCGGCCTTGGAGTTGTACGGGAAGATGTTCACATCTTCGGAGCTTCTGACTTTCGGCCACATGCCGATGGTCCTCTGGGCAGAGGAATCCCTGAACTTGTAGTCCCTGACCAGTCTTCTGAGCATTCTGGCATCGGTCGTGGAGATCCGGTTGTGATGGTCGATCGAAATCGGCGTGAACGGCGAGATGTAGATCTTGAACTTTTCCTTGTCGTCGATATCTTCCGTCAGCAGGTCGTTCATCGCGTGTATTCCTTCGATGACGATGATCTGGTTCTTTTCCAGTCTGGTCATCCTTTCTCCGAAAACCTTGTTGGAGATGGAAAAATCGTAACGCGGAAGGTCTACTTCTTTTCCTGCCAGCAGGTCGTTGATGTTTCTCATGAACAGCTGCGTATCGATGGCACGGATGCTCTCCAGATCAGGTTCTCCGTTCTCATCGTAGACTCTGTCCTTGAAATCCTTGTAGTAGTCGTCCGTTCCCATGTACAGGGTCCTGATTCCGTTGACCCCCAGCTGTATGCACAGTCTCTTGGCAAACGTCGTCTTGCCGCTGCTACTAGGTCCGCAGATCAGCACGACACGGTTGCCTCTTTCCTTGATCATATCGGCAATATCGGAGATCTTCTTTTCGTGCAAAGCTTCCTGCAGCAGGACCATTTCATCGACTCTGTCGTAGATGATCCTTTCATTCATGTCGCAGACGAAGTTGACGTTCATCAGCTGACCCCACTTGGTCGCTTCGGAGAAGGCGTTGTACAGCAGTTCCTGTTCCTCGTATTCTTCCAGCTGTTCCGGATGGGCAGGATGTGGGAATCCCAGGATAATGCCGTTGCGATACAGGTTAATCTCAAACAGACGGATATAGCCCGTGGAAGGAACCATACAGTCGTAGAAGATCTGGATCTCATCATCCAGGGAATAGATCTGAACATCGTCCAGATTCGTAACGCTGTCCAGAAGCTTTGCCGCCTCTTCCAGTTTCAGTTTTCTTGCCAGGATCAAGGCACCGTCCTTGGTGAAGTGTTCCTTGATGATTGGCGTATCGTCTTCCACGATCTGATTCATTCTTTCCTTGATCGCGGCGATATCCGTTTCATTCAGTTTCTGCGTCGATGTAATGTACAGGCCCTTGTTCAGGGAATTCTTGACCGTAATCAATACCTTTTTACCAAACAGATCATGGACGGCCTTGATGAAGATCAGCACCAGAGAATTCTGATAGACTCTCCAGGCTTCCTCATTGCGCATGTCAAGAAATTCTACGGTACTGTCGTGGGTAATCGCATGAGTCAAAGAACGGTAGGCGTTGTCCAGTTTTGTCAGGTAGCAGGGATAAGGCAGTCTGTCCTTGACATTTCT
>JAFZQL010000169.1 GCA_017620435.1 Erysipelotrichaceae bacterium | reverse complement strand
AGTCCACGGTAACGCCCTTGGAATCCGTGATCCTGCCGTCGTCCAGGATCTGCAGAAGGATGTTGAAGACATCCGGATGTGCCTTCTCGATTTCATCCAGCAGGACGATGGAATAAGGCTTTCTCCTGACTGCTTCGGTCAGCTGTCCGCCTTCCTCGTAGCCTACATATCCAGGAGGAGCGCCGATCAGTCTGGATACGGAGAATTTCTCCATGTATTCTGACATGTCGATACGGACGATCTTGGATTCGTCGTCAAAGAGCTGTTCTGCCAGTGCTTTCGCCACTTCCGTTTTACCGACGCCTGTAGGACCCAGGAACAGGAAAGAACCGATCGGTCTATTCGTATCGGAAACCTGCGCCTTGGACCTTAAAATCGCGTCAGAAACCAGTTCCAGCGCCTGATCCTGTCCAACCACACGAATAGACAGTTTTTCCTTCAGCTTCAGGAGTTTCTCTCTTTCCGAAGACATCAGTTTCGAAACATCGATGTGCGTCCACTTGGCCACGACCTTGGCGATCGACTGTTCATCGACAACTTCCGATAGCATTCTTCCTTCGTTCTCGTTTTCACTGATCTCGTTAAGCTGTTTCTCCAGGGACGGGATCGTCTCGTACTGCAGCTTGGATGCCTTCTCGTAGTCGGCGCTGTTCTGGGCATCGGACATTTCCAGTTTCGCCCTTTCGAGCTGTTCCTTGATCTGTTTCACCTGTTTCAGGTCTTCTTTTTCTTTCTGCCATCTGGCATCCAGAAGATTCTTTTTCTCTTTCAGAGATTCCAGATCCTTTTCCAGTTCTTCCAGACGTCTGGCGGCCTTCTCATCGGTCTCTTTCTTCAAAGAGATCTTTTCGATTTCCAGGGTATCTATTTTTCGGCTCAGTTCATCCAGTTCCGCCGGTTTGGAGTCCATTTCCACCCTGGTAGAGGCACAGGCCTCATCAATCAGGTCTATCGCCTTGTCCGGAAGGAAACGGTCCGAGATGTAGCGGTTGGACAGTGTCGCAGCCGCAATGATCGCATCATCCTTGATCTTGACGCCGTGATGGGCTTCAAAACGGTCTTTCAGACCTCTCAGGATGGAGATCGTATCTTCTACCGTTGGTTCATCGATGCTGACTTTCTGGAATCGTCTCTCCAGTGCGGAGTCTTTCTCGATGTATTTCCTGTATTCATCGAAAGTGGTCGCACCGATACAGCGCAGTTCGCCTCTTGCCAGCATCGGCTTCAGCAGGTTTGCCGCATCCATGGCCCCTTCCGTCTTTCCGGCACCGACCAGATTGTGGATCTCATCGATAAACAGGATGATCTTGCCATCCGCGTCCTGTATCTGTTTCAGAACGGCTTTCAGCCTTTCCTCGAACTCGCCTCTGTATTTCGCTCCTGCGATCAGTGATCCCATGTCCAGCTCGATCAGGTCTTTATCCTTTAAACCTAACGGAACATCGTTGTTGAAGATACGCCAGGCCAGACCTTCGACGATCGCCGTCTTGCCTACACCCGGCTCACCGATCAGGACCGGATTGTTTTTGGTTTTTCTGGAAAGGATCTCGATCACTCTGCGGATCTCTTCGTCTCTGCCGATGACGGGATCGATCTTTCCGTTTCTGACATCATCTACCAGGTTTCTGCCGTATTTCTTTAACGGATTCAGATTGTTTTCATCTTCCTGACTGTTGATCATCGTACCACCCCTTTCCATGCTATATTTGTCTTCTATGTCGTTTCTGGTAAAGCCACAGTATTTTCTCAGTTCCTCGCAGACCGAAGACTGGTTATACAGCAAGGCAATAAACAGATCAAACATGGAGATATACTTGTCTTTTCTCTGTTTTGATTTCTGCAGCGCCTCGTTGTAGGAATTGGCTACATAGCGGTTTACCATTGGATTTTCTGTCGTATCTGAAGAAGGAAGTCTTTTCAGATAAGTATCATTGATGCCGATCAGACGGTTCACATCGGTGTGGAAACCGTTCAGCAGATCGGTAATATCTCTCTCCTGCAAGAATGCAGCCAGAAGATGTTCGCTGCACAGTTCAGGATTGGAGTTTTCCTTACAGATACTTAATGCCTTCATCAGAATATCCTGCAGTTTTTCTGTCATTAATTCAGGATTCATCTTCTTACCTCCTTTAGCACTATTAATTTCTGAGTGCTAACGAAACTGTATATTTTAAGTAGGAACAAGTCCTACTTAAAGTTTTTCTTAAATCTTTCGAATACGGATTCTTTCTTGCGTTTCGCCAGCGTCTCATAGAGTTCTTTTTCTTCTCTGCTGAGCTTCTTCGGGATCTCCACCTGTACATCGACGATCTGATCGCCCATGCTGTTGCTGCGCAGATCCTTGATTCCGTATCCTCTCAGGCGAAGCTGCTGACCCGGCTGTGTTCCTGCCGGAATGGTCAGTTCCACATCACCATGCGCCGTCGGAACATCTACCGTTGTTCCCAGAGTCGCATCGACGGCTGAAATAGGAACAGAGATATGGATATTGTTTCCTTCTCTGCGGAAGTATTTATGCGATCTTACCCGGATCTCGATGTAGAGATCGCCGTTCGGTCCGCCGTTGCTTCCCCTTTCGCCGTATCCGGAAAGTCTGACCTGCTGGCCGGAACTGATGCCTGCCGGAATGGAAACTTCAACCTGTTCCTTTACGGTATTGTAGCCGTTTCCGCCGCAGTGCGGACAGACCTTCTTGATCCGTTTACCCGTACCTTTACAGTCCGGACAGATGGTCTGCTGCTGTATCACGCCAAAGGGAGTTCTTGACTGTCTCATGACCCGTCCTGAACCTCTGCAGGTCGAACAGGTCTCGATGTCGGACTTGCTGGCGGCACCTGAACCGTCGCAGTATTCACATTTCTTGTCGACGGAAATGTTAATCAGTTTATCGACGCCGTGTACGGCATCCAGGAAATCGATGTCCATGGACATGTAGCGGTTTTCACCTTTCATCGGACCGGTTCTTCTGGAACTGCTTCCGCCGAAGTTGAAACCGGAGAATCCCGAGCCCATGCCTCCCATGAAACTGGAGAAGATGTCTCCCAGGTCATCCATGTTCATGCCGCCGAAGCCGCCGGAGAAGCCCTGTGAGAATCCGTCCATGCCGGAATGACCGAACTGGTCATAGGTGGCTTTCTTCTGCGGATCAGACAGGACTTCGTAGGCTTCGTTGATTTCCTTGAATTTCGCTTCAGCATCGGGTGCTTTATTCACATCGGGGTGATACTGTTTTGCCAACTTACGGTAGGCTTTTTTAATATCATCTGCACTGGCGTTCTTGGATAAGCCTAAAACCTCATAATAATCACGTTTGTCGGCCATAATACCCCCTTTCTATATTAATACTTCTTCTTTAATGTTTTATTACTTTGCCTTAAAATCGGCATCTACGACATCATCGTTCGGATTACCGGTATTTCCCTGGTTCGGATCCGTGTAAGCCTGCTGAGACTGGGCCTGCTGATACATCGCTTCACCCATGGCCTGGGCAGCCTTCTCCAGCTCGTCCAGCTTGTTCTTGAGCTTGTCGTATTCGTTGTTGTCGATCGCGGACTGCAGCTCATCTCTTAAAGCCTTGACCTGCGCCTTCTGATCGGCGGAAATATTCGGATTTTCCGTTTCCAGCTGCTGATCGATCTGGGCGATAAAGCTTTCCGCCTTGTTTCTCAATTCGATCTCTTCTCTTCTCTTGTCATCGGCAGCCTTGTTTTCTTCAGCTTCTCTGACCATCTTGTCGATCTCTTCATCGGAGAGTCCGGAAGAGTTGGTGATCGTGATTTCCTGTTTCTTGTTTGTACCCTTGTCCAGAGCGGAAACATGGACGATACCGTTGACATCGATGTCGAAGGTTACTTCGATCTGCGGGATGCCTCTTCTTGCCGGAGCGATGCCGGTGAGCTGGAAGTTGCCTAAGGTCTTGTTGTCGGCGGCCATCGGTCTTTCACCCTGCAGGACGTGAATGTCTACTGCCGGCTGGTTATCTGCGGCTGTCGAGAAGATCTGCGACTTCTGTGTCGGAATGGTCGTATTTCTCGGGATCAGGACAGTCATGACGCCACCCAGTGTTTCAATACCCAGTGACAGCGGTGTGACATCCAGCAGCAGAACATCGTTCGGGTTGTTGCCCTGCAGAATGCCGCCCTGGATCGCTGCGCCCATAGCTACGACTTCATCCGGGTTGACGGACTTGTTCGGTTCCTTGCCCAGCTCAGCCTTGACGGCTTCCTGAACGGAGATCATTCTTGTCGATCCGCCTACCAGTAGAACTTCATCGATATCGCTTGGGCTAAGACCGGAGTCTTTCAAAGCCTGTCTGACCGGTCCTACTGTTCTGTCTACCAGATGCTTGGTCATCTTATCGAAGTTGGCTCTGGTCAGATCCATGTCAAGATGCAGAGGGCCTGATTCATCGGCAGAAACGAACGGCAGAGAGATGTGAGTCTGAACCATGGAGCTCAGATCTTTTTTGGCCTTTTCAGCAGCTTCTTTCAGTCTCTGCAGAGCCATGCGGTCCGCTTTCAGATCGATGCCGTGATGTTCTTTCTTGAACTCGTCGGCCATCCAGTCGACGACAACATTATCGAAGTCATCGCCGCCCAGGTGGTTATCGCCGGCCGTTGCCAGAACTTCGAAGGTTCCTTCCGCCAGATCCAGGATGGATACATCGAAAGTACCGCCGCCCAGGTCGAAGACCAGAACTTTCTGTTCCTTATCGGTCTTGTCGATACCGAAGGCCAGAGCTGCAGCCGTCGGTTCGTTGATGATTCTTTCTACTTCGAATCCCGCAATCTTTCCGGCGTCCTTGGTAGCCTGACGCTGTGCATCGTTGAAGTAGGCAGGAACCGTAATGACGGCCTTGTCTACCTTTTCACCCAGATAGTCTTCCGCATACTTCTTCATGTACTGCAGAATCATTGCGGAGATTTCCTGCGGGGTATAGTCCTTGTTGTTGACATGGACTTTTTCACTGGATCCCATCTTTCTCTTGATGGATGAAACGGAATCCTTATTTGTAACAACCTGCCTTTTTGCCGCATCGCCTACGATGATCTCGCCGTCCTTGAACGCAACGACAGACGGAGTCGTCCGGTTGCCTTCCGGGTTCGTAATGACTTTTACATCTTTGCCTTCCATGACAGCAACGCAGCTGTTTGTCGTACCTAAATCAATACCTATAATCTTGCTCATTTTACAATCCTCCTTATTCACTTACCTTGACCATTGCCGGTCTTAATATACGATCTTTCAATATGTAACCCTTCTGAAGGATCTCGATCACAGTGCCTGTTTCCACATCTTCTTTCTTTTCCTGCATGATGGCCTGTGCGAGATTCGCATCGAACGGTTTGTTCAGACAGTCTATTTCTTCGACGCCTTCGTTCTTCAATGCGGCGATCAGCTGATGATAGGTCATCTCGATACCTTTCTTGAAACCTTCATCGCTTTCGGCTACTTCCGTTTTCAGAGCCCTTTCCAGATTGTCGATGACCGGAAGGATCTCCTTCGCAAAACTCTGTATCCGGTATTTTCTGGTCTGTTCCGCTTCCGCCATCAGCCTTTTCTTGAGATTCTCCGTATCGGCATAGGCTCTGGCATAGTCGTTCTTCAGCCTGT
>JAFZQL010000168.1 GCA_017620435.1 Erysipelotrichaceae bacterium | reverse complement strand
GTAACGGAGCTTTTCATTCCGACGCAAAGCTGAGCTATGAGCGCTGCCGGACGGGCATGAATACCGATCGGGTTTTTTACGACACATCTGAATTCTTTCATGTGATCCTCCTTTTAGAGATATGCCTCAAGCAAATTATATCACAGCATCACGATCCTTATCTGATTGTGCTGATCTTTGAGAAGATGAGATCTTTCAATCAAAAGAGAAAAACAGTTTGTCCCTGTTTTTAAAAAGGGGATTTGATGAAGAAAAAGAATTTACTGAAAAAGATTATGAGCATGCCAATAGATGTTTTTAAGGCGGTATGTTCCGGTGTATTCATTTGAGTAGCATAATAGCTAAAAGCAGATAAAGGAAGAAGCTGATTGCAGATATGTTTGAAGACTCTTTTGTTCTACATCAAATAAAAGTATTAGTGGTTCATAAATGTCTAGATTTACGATCGGAATTCATTATTTTACGTTTTTTACGTAAAATGAATTACTAATCGCAACTTCCGTATGGTCAAGGAATGAATCATCTTCAGATCGCCCCGAAAAAGCTTCTGAGAGGGTATAATGATGGTAGAAACTGGTGGAATATTCCTTCATCTGCCCATTATGAAAACGTTGCGGCTTATAAGTGTGTAATAATAAACGCAACTCTGTTTCGCTAAGATCTGCGGCAGATGTCCGGCATCATGAATTGATTATTTCTTCTTCAGAAGAGCCGGCTTGAGAAGCACTTCGTCGTGTGGGATCTCGGAGAGCTTCAGGAATTCCAGCAGTTTTTTCTGTTCGGGCGAGGACATCAGTTCAAACGGCGTTCTGTTGTCGAACGTCTCCCTGGGAACGGAGTTGATGTGCTCCGTGACCAGATGGACATCATGATCGTCCAGGAAGGAAAAGGAACTTCCCTTGGGGATGATGCGACGTATCAGCGTATGGTTGTTTTCCACGTGAGGCTTCTGCCACGATGCCTGAGGGTCGCAATAGAAGACTCTGGTCCTTCTTGCACCGGAATCCGTGAACTCCAGATCGTGAGGTCCTTTGAACTCCACGCCGTTGTCGGTAAGGATCAGCGGGAAAAGCTTCCGGAAAACCGTCACCCCCAGGCCGTCGCAGAGATAGTCGAAGACATTGACTACGCTCTGTTTGGCCCCGTCGGGAAGCAGGAACACGATCATGAAGCTGGTCTTCCTGAATATGAAAGTCAGAAGTGTCTTCTTTCCGGAGTTCCTGGCCCCCTTGACCGTATCCATTTCCACGATGTCGGTTTGAGGATTTTCTTCCATATAGCTGCGGAAACAGTCGAAAGTCCTCCCTTTGCGGTATTCGTATTCCAGTTTCGTCGCTATTTTCTGGGGATGTCTGAGCCTGTAGCGCACCTTTCTTGGCAGGTCGATGTTCCTGAAGGAGAAGACATTGAGATCGATATAGTTGTATATCGTCTTCTCGCTGCACCCGATCTCATTTCTGTGGGAGGCAAAGATATGATTGATCGACTGACCCTTGAGGATCAGGGGAGCGAGTATCTTATCGATCTTCTCGATCTCCTCCATCGATATCCTCACGCCTTTCCTGGATTCGCTGAGAAGCTTCAGATATCTGTTATGGGCGCTTCCGGCTGAATAGTAGGCGTGGATCTTCTTACACTCCTTTTCCTTCGGACAGCCGTTGCAGACGTATGGAGGAACTTTGAGCGCCTCACATTCGGCAGGATCGAATTTGGGACACAGCTTCTTGCAGTCGTATTCCCTGCAGAACTTGCATCTGTCTCTGCAGGTGTAGACCGATTCCGTGGAACACAGATTCTTTTTCAGGCAGCTCTGATACCTGGAACAGCCGTTGGGTGAAAGCCTGTCGTAATCTCCGGTGAAGCTCCTGTGGTTCTTCACTTCCCTTGAAACGGTCGACAGGGATCTTCCGATCCTTCTGGATATGTAGGCAAATGTGAGATCGTCATCGAGATATTTCTCAATGAGGATCCTGTCGTTGAGAGAAAGATGTTTCATAAAAAACTCCTTTCCTGCCGGACATCTGCCAATTATATTAACTTTTATTTGTACGGTTAAACGCAAGTCTGCAAGAGTAAATGATGGACAGAAATAGCGTTAAGTTTTACATTTGAAGTCGATTCCATGATCGTTCCTGACGTCTTTTTTGCATCTGTAACAAACGATAATATAGATATAATATTGATAGAAAGAAAGTACAGATATGAAATTGATCCATCTATCCGACCTGCATCTGGGGAAGAGACTGCTGGAACGGTCTCTGATCGAAGATCAGGAATACATCCTTAAAAAGATCATGAATATCGTCAGGAAAGAAGAACCTGACGGGATCCTGATGGCCGGAGACATCTACGACAAATCGATCCCTTTGGCGGAAGCCGTCGAACTGTTCGATACTTTTTTATCGGAACTTGCGAAAGAGAAACAGGAAGTGTTCCTCGTATCAGGCAACCACGATTCCGCGGAACGGATCGCTTTTGGTTCTTCCATTTTCCAAAATTCAGGGATACATATCTCTCCGGTCTATAACGGAAAGATCCAAGCCATCCGCTACAAAGACGCGGACATCTGGCTGCTTCCTTTCCTCAAACCGGTGAATGTGAAACGCTTCTATCCCGACAAAGAAATCAGTACTTATGGAGAGGCATTCGAAAGCATCATCGGCGATATGGAGATCGATAAGACTCGCATCAACATCCTTGTAGCTCACCAGTATGTGACGGGCGCGGAAAAAGGCGGTTCGGAAGAAATGTCGATTGGCGGGATCGACAATATCGATGCATCCCTGATGAACGGTTTCGATTATGTCGCACT
>JAFZQL010000167.1 GCA_017620435.1 Erysipelotrichaceae bacterium | reverse complement strand
CTTCACACTCTTCCATTCCATTACTGATTATGATCAATGCTTTCATTTTGTACCTCTTGTACTTAATTATAGGTTAATTTGTAGTAAAATGTACTTATGAAACGTCTGATGAACCTTTATGAAAGCTGTAAAACACCGATCCGGGTGGCCTATTTCGGCTTTGCACTGATTGCCGTAGGTTTTCTGATTCAGAACGAAAACGTCAATCTGTTTTATACATTCCGTTCCAATGTTGTTCTGTTCATAGCTGAACTTCTGCTGAAGATCGGCGAGTTTACGATCATGAATCTCCCGATCATCTTCATGCTGAATATCGTCTGCAAGAAGGCAAACAATGCTTCTCCGGTGGTATTGGCTATGGTTGGATATTTTACTTTTGAAGTAACGACGATGCTGTTTTCTCCGCAGAATCTGAATTCTCTGGCATATTCGAGCAGTTACGGCATCAATTCAATGCTGAATCTGACATCAGGAACGCGGTCTCCCCTGGAAACAGGCATGATCGGTTCGCTGCTTGTGGCTTATGCGACCAGAACGGCATTCATTCTCTCCAGACACAGAGGAGATTATTCCTTAACAAACCTGTTCTCCAGAGATACATCCGGAATCATCTATAATTTCATCTTCTGTTTCATTCTGGGTATTCTGGTCTCCTATACTTATCCTTATCTGTATCTTTATATCCAGAAAGCGGTCAGCTTTATCGGCGAAGATCTGCAGGATCCGATGCGTATGGGCATGTATACCATTATCGACAGAGTGTTATCCATACTAGGCATCGGCAACGTGATCCGTTATCCTTTCTGGTTTTCGGCAGCGGGCGGTTCTTATTCCAACGCCATGACCGGTCAAAGCATTCTCGGCGACGTCAACATCTGGACCTATATCAAGGATTCCAATCTCAGCTATCTAGGAGCAGGAAGATTCATAACGCCGTATTACGTCATAAACATGTTTATGATCCCGGGATTCTATCTGGGAACAGTATTCTCTATGACAGATAAAAATGAACGGAGAAACATGACGGCGACTTTTGTGATCGGCATCGTTTTATCCGTACTGGCAGGCAATCC
The DNA here is from genome assembly GCA_017620435.1 of Erysipelotrichaceae bacterium. Taxonomy (GTDB): domain Bacteria; phylum Bacillota_I; class Bacilli_A; order Erysipelotrichales; family Erysipelotrichaceae; genus Colivicinus. The sequence continues at coordinate 1,698 of JAFZQL010000167.1, read as the reverse complement.
TTTACCTGCGGAACTGCTGATGCTGTTTACATCGCCGATGCTGCTGGCCATGTATCTGGCACTGTGCGGTGCGGTATCTGCCGCTCTGATCAGGTTTGATGCTTTTCTGGGCTTTACCTCACATACAGTGAATACGGCAGTCGCCATGCCCGGAAGCTTTGCCGACTATATCATCAATGTCAGAAACATCAATCTGATCCACTCTCTTCAGATGATCGCCATCATCGGTGCTGTTGCCTTTGTTCTTTACCTGCTGCTGACGGTCTTCTACTACCGTTTTCTGGCTTTCGATTTCTTCTATACCGGAAGCGGAAACGAACTGGTCAATGACATCATCGATTCGATCGGAGGCATCTCCAATATTCGTTCTGCCGGATCGGGCCTGTTTAAACTGAACGTCAGCATCGCTGATCCGGAGAAGATCTCCATCGAGAGAATACAGGATCTGGGAATCAGGAGGGTCGTTGAAACGCGTAACGGTCTCAGCTTTGAAGTAGGTACATCCGCCAGCGAGATTTCCCGCAGGATCCAAAGAGTTCTGAAGAAACGTTCATAGTGTTGACATTTATTCCGCTTTTGGCATAAAATTGAATAGTATTTGAGGAAAGGTGGCTTATATGGCAGCAAAAAGAACGTATCAACCAAGCAAAAGAAAACGCCAGAATGTCCATGGTTTCAGAGCCAGAATGAAGACTACTGGTGGACGTAAGGTATTAGCCAGACGTCGTGCTAAAGGTAGAAAGGTATTATCCGATTAAAGTCACTTAGGTGGCTTTTAATTTAGATATGAAAAAAGAATATCGGGTAAGAAAAAACGAAGAATTCGCTCAGATCATTTCAGAGAAACATTCCGCTGCGAACAGTTCTTTTGTCGTGTATTATTCCGACAGAAAAGAAGATCATGCCAGAGTAGGAATATCCGTATCAAAGAAGCTCGGCGATGCCGTTGACAGAAACCGTATCAAAAGACAGGTCAGAGAAATGGTGAAAGCGCTGATCGGCTTTGAACAGTGTCCGAAAGACCTGATTATTATTGTCCGTAAGGGATATCTTGAAAAAGCTTTTTCCGATAATAAAAATGATTTGGAAAAGGCGATTAAAAAGGCTATAATAGAAAAGTATGAATAAGGAGAACTCCATGAGTAGAAAACGCTTATTATCAGTATTATCCGTAATCGCCTTAGCCTTTTTTCTGACAGGCTGCAGTGCGTCTGCGGACCTGATCACTCTAGATACGACATTTAAGGAAGTAATGAACGACGGCTTCTTTTCGGCTCTGATCGTCTATCCTCTGGCACAGGCGATCAACTGGCTGTCGGCAAGAACCGGAATCTTTCTGGCTATCGCTCTGGTAACGATCATCATCAACCTGATCGTGCTGCTGTTCACGTTCCGTTCCAGTGTTGCCATGCAGAAAATGCAGGAGATACAGCCTGAACTACAGAAGGTACAGGCCAAATACGAGGGAAGAACAGACGAAGCATCCCAGCAGCGTATGGCTATGGAAATGCAGCAGATCTACAACAAGTACAACGTCAATCCGATCGGTGCACTTCTGACGACTTTCATTCAGTTCCCGCTGCTGATCGGCATGTACAATGCGGTCAGAAAGTCGGAGGCTGTAGCCAACGCCAAGTTCATGAACGTCAGTCTTTCTATGACACCGCGTGAATCCATCGGTGAGAAAGCCTGGATCTG
>JAFZQL010000166.1 GCA_017620435.1 Erysipelotrichaceae bacterium | reverse complement strand
TCCTTGTTGATCTTTTTACCATCATCGTAATAAGCGTTACAAGCTTCTGTCGTGATCGTAAAGCCATAAGGAACAGGTAAACCAAGACTTGCCATTTCCGCAAGGTTGGCGCCTTTTCCGCCAAGGAGTTCACGCATGTTTGCGTTACCTTCCGCAAACATATAAACATATTTCTTGCTCATTCTTTTCTCCTTTTTTAGTCCGTTTTGACCTTAATATTTTACCATAAAAAAGTATTAATTAAATATGAACTGGATGAAAAGATAGAATATTGACGGATTCATATCTACAGAGAATGCATTTATTAAAAAAACAGGATTTGTTATAATGAAATAGTTATGTGGAGGGACTAAATATGCCTGTCAACAAAAAAACGAAACTGGGACAGATAAAAATCTCGGATGATGCGATTGCGACTTTGGCCGGTACTACCGTAAACGAGTGCTATGGAGTTGTCGGAATGATTTCCAAGAACTATCTGAAGGACGGTTATTCCGCATTATTAAAAAAAGAAAACTACGCGAAGGGCGTGGTGATCAAATATGAAGAAGAAGGTCTGCAGATCGATGTTTATGTCGTGATCTCCTACGGCATCAAGATCTCTGAAGTCGTAGCGAATCTGCAGCAGACCGTAAAGTACGCCCTGGAGAAAACGCTGAACATGGATGTCGCTTCGGTCAATGTCCATGTAGAAGGAATCAGGATCAATGAATAGGATTACGGTTGAAGAGTTTAAAGGCATGCTGCGGTCGGCATGTGCGAATCTTGAGAATCATGCCGCAGAGATCAATACGCTGAATGTCTTTCCGGTTCCGGACGGTGATACAGGGACAAACATGTCCATGACCTTTTCCAACGGCTATGCAGAGGCGATGAAGTGCAGTTCCGACAGCATTTCCGATGTTGCGAAATCCTTCTCCCGCGGTCTTCTGATGGGCGCTAGAGGGAATTCCGGCGTTATTACTTCACAGATCTTCAGAGGCTTCTACCAGCACATCGAGGGGAAAGAAACGATCGATGTGCATGATGTCTCCCTGGCTTTCGAAAACGGCGCCAGAGTCGCGTATAAAGCGATCATGAAACCGGTAGAAGGTACGATCCTGACAGTTGTCAGAGAAGCTTCCTGGTATGCGAATCACGATTACGAAGAAGCGCCTTTTGATCTGGAAACATATTTCAGGAAATTGTGCGAGTATTCAGCCGATTCGCTGGAACATACCCCGGACTACCTTCCAGTTTTAAAGGAAGTAGGAGTTGTCGACTCCGGCGGTTCAGGCTTCCTTCGCATTATCGAGGGCATGAGAGACTATGTGCTGGGTACTCCTGTTGATTTCATGGAGAAGAAGGCTGAAGTTCAGACCAATCCTGCATTGATGCTGGACAACGAGGAATTCGGCTACTGCACGGAGTTTATCGTCAGACTGGATGAAAGCTATCTTGACAGATTTGATGAGAAGATATTAAAGAGAAAACTGACAGACATGGGCGGAGAATCTCTGGTCGTTGTCAGAGACGAGGATCTGGTAAAGGTGCACGTACATACACTGAAACCGGGCGATGCCCTGAATATCGGACAGCGGTATGGCGAATTCATTAAACTGAAGATCGAGAACATGCAGGAGCAGCATTCTACGATTATCGCCAATGCACAGGAACAGACTCCGGCAACTGCACCGGCGAAAGAAGAAAAGAAAGAACCGAAGAAGTACGGCATTATTGCGGTAGCGGCAGGAGAAGGCATTACAAAACTCTTCTACGATCTCGGAACGGATGTCGTTGTATCCGGCGGACAGACGATGAACCCTTCGACGGAAGACTTCGTCAAGGTGATCAATGATCTGGATCATTGCGAGAATATCTTCATTTTCCCGAACAACTCCAACATCATCCTGGCAGCCAGACAGGCGCAGAGCGTCATGAGCGACCGTCATATCGAAGTCATCGAGACCAAGTCCGTTCAGGCGGGTCTTTCTGCCATCGGCATGATCAACTACAACTACGAACCGCAGCAGATCGTAGACGAACTCAATGAAGTGATTGCGAATGTCAATGCTTCCAGCATTACCTATGCGATCAAGGATACGAGTTTTGAAGGTGTAGAAGTCAGAAAAGGGGACTATATCGCCATCGAAGGCAAATCCATCGTCGCATCCGGACCTAACCGCCTGGATATCGTCCATGCGCTTCTCGATCATCTGTTTACGATCGAGGACAAGGAATTGATCACCGTGATCACCGGCGATGACCGCAATGAAGATGAAGTCAGGGATATCGAAGACTATATCGCGGCGAACTCCGATCTGGAATGTGAATTCGTGGATGGCGGACAGCCGGTATACAGTTATCTGATTGGATTAGAATAATGATAAAAGGTCAACCAAGAGTTGACCTTTTTCAACGAACGCGTTATTTTATGAAATAGGTTTTTTCGTTATGATGAAGGTGCAGCTGCAGAAGTGAGGTAGAATATGGACAATCTTAAAATCGGACAGTACATTCAGAATCTAAGAAAAACAAAAGGCTTGAGTCAGAGACAGCTGGCGGATCAGCTGAATATCTCTTTTCAGGCAGTCTCCAAATGGGAGAACGGCGACAGTATTCCCGATACCGGGATCCTGCTGGAACTCTGCGAGCTGCTGGATACGACGGTAGACAAGCTTCTGCATGGCGGAACTTATGCCTTGAATCAGCGCAAACAGATGCATGTGGAAGAAGTCATGGAAGGATTCCGTTGCATGGAGATGATCGGAAAGTGTTTCGGCGAGCATTCTACTTTCTATGAAGGAATGATAGAAGGAATCAATAAGAAGATGAATATTGATCTGCTGCAGTATCTGAAAGATCCGAAAGCCCGGGAAGCGATGTATGCAGAAGTCCTGATCCAGGGCATCATGGAAGGAAAGACAGTCGACATGGATGAAGTAAGATCGCAGTTTCAGAATCAGCACATGATTGACGTGATCGAACAGTATCTGACCAAAACCAACGCATAAGAAAATCTCCCTGATCAGGAGATTTCTTTTTTATTCTTTGTTTTCGTTTTCCTTGAGCTTCATCAGCTCTTCTTCTTCCAGGACACGGTAGGCTACCTTACCGACCAGCGTCTTAGGCATATCGTCGCGGAATTCGATATCGTATGGCATTTCATATTTCGCCAGATGCTTGCGGCAGTGCGTCATGATGCTTTCCTTGATCTCATCGCTTGGTTCAGTGCCAGGTTTCAGGGTTACGAATGCCTTGACTTTCTGCATCTTGTAGGAATCCGGAACGCCGATGACGCAGGACATCTGTACATCTTCATGCGCATCGATGATATTTTCCAGCTGGGCCGGGTAGATATTGTATCCGGAAGAGATGATCATTCTCTTGGAACGTCCCTTGAAGTATCTCACGGTGATTCCGTGGGAGCTTGTCACGAAAGGGTCCTCGTTGATGGAAACCGTCTGTACGTCGACGCCTCCACGCAGGAGCACGTCGCGG
>JAFZQL010000165.1 GCA_017620435.1 Erysipelotrichaceae bacterium | reverse complement strand
GCTCCTTGCAGTGATAAAGCAATGCATTGACTACGGTCCCGGTACTGTTTCCGGCAGCGGGATGGACGACCATGTCTTTTGGCTTGTTGATCACGATGACATCTTCGTCTTCATATACGATATCCAGCGGGATATTTTCAGGAAGGATGTCGGTCAGTGTTTTTTCTTCGTAGGTAAAACTGACATGATCGTTCAGTCTGGTCCTGATCTTCTTGTTTTCCGGTTCCTGACCGTTTAAAAAAACCTGATGTTCACTGATCAGTTTCTGTATGGCCGAACGCGACAGCGGGGTGTTTTCCGCCAGATAGACGTCCAGTCTTGAATCGACATTGTCTTCATCGACGATCAGTTCAATCTGAGGCATTTCTACTCTCCCATAACAGTTCTCCGATCAGCAGGAAGCATCCTACCGTAATGAAACAGTCGGCGACGTTAAATACCGGAAAGTCATATCCGATGATCAGAAAATCCAGAAAATCGGTTACATAGGATTTCAGTAGTCTATCGATCAGATTGCCTAAGGCACCCGAAATAATCAGCAGATAAGCAGTTTTCGATAAAAAAGACAGTTTCTTTTCATGAAAAAGCAGGTAGATCAGGATGCATATTGCAAGAATAGAGACAGCGCTCAAGAAGACCGTCGCATTCTGCAAGATAGAAAAACCCGCGCCGTAGTTTCTAACGTGCGTTATTGAAAAAAAGTCTTTTATCACTTCGATCTTCTCACCCGGATCCATGTTCTGAATGACGACGAACTTGGAATACTGGTCGATGCTGGTCAGCAGGATAACAATAAACAGATACAGGATAATTGTCATATTACGCTTTTGAATTCTTGTATGATATTAATGCTCTGGCGATCTGATCCGGGCAGCTGGTGCCCTTTCCGCCGCAGTCGACGCCTTCAAAAGCGCTGATCACGTCATCCACATGCATGCCGACAACAATACGCGAAATGCCTGCCAGATTCCCCTGGCAGCCTCCTTCAACATGCAGAGAGAGGATCTTGTCGTCTTCGATTTCGATCGTATAACGTCTGGAACAGACGCCTTTTGGATAATAGTCAAATTTCATAATCTTCACCTTATTACTCTCCTATTTTATATGAAATAAAGGTTTATTGCCAGTTATATACCTGTAGATATGCTAAAATGATTTGGGGAGATCAAGAGGTCGATTATGAAGAAAATCAGAACAAGATTTGCACCAAGTCCTACCGGATACATGCATATCGGAAATCTTAGAACGGCATTGTATGCCTATCTGATCGCCAAGAAGGATGACGGCGATTTTATTCTGCGTATTGAAGATACCGATCAGGGCAGACTGGTGGAAGGCGCAGTCGATATTATTTATTCAACGCTTAAAGAATGCGGTCTGAAGCACGATGAGGGTCCGGATGTTGGCGGAAACTACGGTCCGTATGTCCAGTCGGAAAGAATGAAAGAAGGTATCTATGCCAGATACGCCCATGAACTGGTGAATATGGGCAAGGCTCATATCTGTTTCTGCAAGGAAGAAGATGTGGAAAGACAAAGACAGGAAGCCGGAGATTCTTTCTATTTTGTGGATCCGTGCAAGCTATTAAGCAAGGAAGAAATAGATAAAAGGATCGCAGACGGTGAGGACTATGTCATCAGACTGAACATTGATCCGGAAGGAACGACGTCTTTTACCGATGAAGTATACGGTACAATCACCGTTGAAAACAAGACTCTGGATGAGATGGTGCTGCTGAAATCGGATGGCTACCCTACCTACAATTTTGCGAATGTCATCGACGACCATCTGATGGATATTACGGATGTTGTCAGAGGCAACGAATATCTTTCTTCTACCCCGAAATACAATCTGATTTACGAAGCTTTTGGCTGGAACATCCCAAGGTATATCCACTGTCCTCCGGTCATGAAGGATGAACACCAGAAGCTTTCTAAAAGAAACGGCGATGCTTCCTTCCAGGATCTGCTGGAAAAAGGCTATCTGCCGCAGGCTGTCCTGAACTATATTGCCCTTCTTGGCTGGGCGCCGGAAGAAGAAAGAGAGATCTATTCCCTGGATGAACTGGCTCAGGCGTTCAATGTCAAGAGGATCGGCACGACCGGGGCGATCTTCGATATCGAGAAACTGAAATGGATGAACGGCGTTTATCTGAGAAACATGGAGATGAACGACTATTATGAACTGGTTAAGCCGTATATCTATGAATCCGTCGATGAAAAATTCGACTATAAACTGATTGCCAATGCGATCCATGACCGTGTTTCCATCCTCTCCGAGATCAGTGATATGGTTTCCTTCTTCAATCAGACCGATACGTACGATCTTGATGTCTATAACAACAAGAAAGCCAAGACCGATCCGGAACTGGCTAAAACGGTTCTGACAGAGGTCTATGACTCTCTGAAAGATCTGGACACCTGGAACAACGATTCTATCTTCACGGCGCTTGCCGCAAGAGCGCAGGAAAAAGGATACAAGAACATTACGATGATGTATCCGATGCAGGTGGCATTATCAGGCAGAAGCGTGGCTCCGGGAGGCGCTACGGCGATCGCTGAGATCCTGGGAAAAGAAGAATC
>JAFZQL010000164.1 GCA_017620435.1 Erysipelotrichaceae bacterium | reverse complement strand
TCTTTCTCTTGCCGCAACGGAATTCTTTCTTTTAAGTCCTTTAGCGGATTTCTTCGGTTCTTCCTACCGCTCCCATCTGATCTTTTATCTGATCCTGTTACTGGTCCTTGATCCAATCATCACCAGGATACTCAGCGAGAAGATCAGAAAACATTTTGACTCAGAAGAAGGTGAACAGGTCTAGTCACCTTTTTTTATTTCATGATAGAATGAGATGGTATGAAAATCGCAATTGTTGCCGGAGGAACGGGCGGGCATATCTATCCTGCTTTGACTCTGACGGAAGCGCTGCAGAAAAGGGGACATGAGATTACTTTTATCGGTTCTAACGACAGGATGGAAAAGGATCTGATCCCGGGCAAAGGATTCCCTTATATCGGTCTGGATGTAGTTACGACCAGGGGAGGCGTCCTGCAGAAATGCAGGAGTCTTTTATCTATTTTCTTTGGATATCGGAAGTGTCTGAAGATCCTGAAGGATTACGACATGGCGATCGGTTTTGGAAACTATATCTCGATACCGGTCATGGAAGCGGCGGCGAAACTGAAACTGAAGACCGTCATCCATGAACAGAATTCCTATGTCGGAAGAGCCAACCGGATGCTGGACAGGAAGGTGGATCTGATCATCGGATCTTATGAAGAAAACCGGAAGCAGTTCGCCAATCCGAATCTGAAGATCCTTGGCAATCCGCAGTCTTCCAAAGCCTATCAGATCAAGGAAGATCCGGAAGTGATCAGAAATCTTAACCTTGATCCGGAAAAGAAGACCGTTGTCATCTTCATGGGTTCTTTGGGTTCCGCAAGCGTCAATCAGATCCTGATGGATTATTTCGAACTGACTGACGGATCCTACCAGATCGTCTATGCGACCGGAGCTTCCCATTATGAAACAGTCAGAAGCAGAGTAAAAGACAGTGAATATCTGAAGGTATTCGAAAGGATAGACGGAATCAACGTGATGAAAAACAGCGATCTGCTGATCTGCAGGGCAGGAGCTACGACCATTTCCGAGATCTGCGCCATCGGCATGCCTGCGATCCTGATCCCTTCACCGTTTGTACCGAACAATCATCAGTTCTACAACGCCAAGGCGCTGGCCGATCGTAACGCTGCCGTACTGATCGAAGAAAAAGATTTAAATCCGCTATTGCTTAATGACACCGTCAATAGTATGATAAACGACAGAAACAGATTGAATGAACTGAAAGAAAACGCCCTGAAACTGGGAAATCCGGATGTGCTGGATGACATGGTTAAGGCGATTGAAGAACTATGCTAGAAACGTTTTTAAGAAGTCACGGCGAATACCATGACGATAAATATTTTAAAGATCTTACGACATTAAAGATGGGCGGATACATCAGGCATTTTATTCTGCCTGAAACGGCAGATGATCTGAAAGTGATCATTGCCTATCTGAAAAGCAATCGTATTCTTTTTAAAGTGATCGGCAACGGATCGAATCTGGTCTGCGGCGAGTCGGATTACAACGGCGTGGTGATCTGTCTGAAGAAAATGAATTCTTTTGAAATCAACAACGATGAGCTTTACGTGGAAGCGGGCGTTCTGGCTCCGGTACTGGCCCAGACCCTGGCAAAACAGGGGCTCAGCTGCATGGAATTCGCTTCAGGTATACCGGGCTGTATCGGCGGACTGATTTACATGAATGCCGGCGCATACAAGAGTTCGATGTCGGACATTGTCAAAGAAGTCCTGGTGCTGAAGGACGATGAGCTCGTCTGGATGACCAACGATGAACTGCAGTTCTCCTACCGTCATTCCATTTTCCACGATCATCCGCGCTGGATCGTTGTTGCGGCCAGACTGAAACTGGAAAGAAAAGATCCGAAAGCGATCGAAGAACTGATGAAGGACAGACTGCAGAGAAGAAAGAATACGCAGCCTCTGGACAAGCCGAGTGCCGGATCCTGTTTCCGGAATCCCGATGAGGAATATGCCTGGAAACTGATCGACGGGATCGGATACCGCGGTTTTGCGGTAGGGGATGTCAGCGTATCGGATAAACACTCCAATTTCATCGTCAACAACGGCAACGGCACCGCCGAAGACTATCTGGCCATCGCCTGTCAGATCCAGGACAAAGTCAAAGAGAAGTACGGGATCAGACTGATCATGGAAGTCGAGAAATTCAATTGCTGAACGAAAAGAAAAGTCTGCTGGACAGGAACGAACTGTTCCATATCCGGAGAAACAGAAAGATCACCGATAGAAATCAGAAGATCAGGAATGTCTGCTTCGTTTTAAGCGTCATCCTGTCTCTTGTGCTCATCGGTGTTTTTTATTTCAGCTCCGATGCATCGAAGATTTACCGGATCACGGTGGAAGGCAATCACTATCTGAGCGATGAGGACATCATCGCCGAAAGCACTTTAAGCACGGAGAACAGGTTTCTGGCCGTTCTCCCGTTTACCATTGAGAAGAAGCTGAGAGAAGATCCGCTGATCGCCGAATGCACCGTCAGGAAACTGGACAGACGTCTGATACAGATCAGTGTCACAGAAAAAAAGGCTATTGCCTATATGTATGAAAACGGATCCTATGTACTGGTTCTGGAAACAGATGAAAGGATCCCTCTGAACGGCGATAATCTCTATCTGATCACCAAGGTTCCTTTTCTGGAGGGATGTACCATCGAAGATGTCATCCTGATCGAGAAAAACATGGCAGACTGCGACTACAGGATCATCAATGAGATCTCGGAGATCCACTTTTATCCGCAACTGAAATACCAGAACCTGGAACTGATCATGCGGGACGGAAACTATATCTTTACTTCACCTTACGGACTGAAGATCCTGAATCACTATTTCGACATGAGATCCAGTCATTCAAGTGCGGAAGAAGGATGCTACTACTTTGAAGATATATCCGGAAACGCCTATACATCTGCCTGTCCATGGGAAGAAGTCGAAGAAACAATACAGGAAGAAGAAATCGAAGAAGAATAACAAAAAGGCCCTGACGGGCCTTTTCATTTCAATGGTGGTTCCGGCCAGAATTGAACTGGCGACACACGGATTTTCAGTCCGTTGCTCTACCTACTGAGCTACAGAACCATTGGTTGCGAGGGAAGGATTTGAACCAACGACCTCCGGGTTATGAGCCCGACGAGCTACCAG
>JAFZQL010000163.1 GCA_017620435.1 Erysipelotrichaceae bacterium | reverse complement strand
GATCGCGTCTCCGCGGTCGATCAGCAGGTCTCCTTCGCCGCTTCCGTAGACAACATTTCCATCACCAAAGAAGTGCTTGGCACAGGCGATGATCCCATTATTCTGCAGACCTTTCGTGTAGGCCGTGCTCAGTCTCTTGATCATCTCGAGATCCGAGCCGTAGCTTTCATAAGTTCTGCCCCAGCGGGGATCGACCGATTGTGCAACGCATGGTGCAAAGTTCCACAGCATGTGGCAGAGTTTTGCTTCGTCGGCTGTGATCTGTCCGATCTGATACATGAGTTCTTCGTCATCAGCGGCACCTAAGCCGATGTTGTGCGGAAAGATCACCGTATCCAGCGCATAATTGACGCCGTGGACGTCGTCCTGCCCGTAGATGAACGGGATACCCGCTTTGGAACCTACGGCCGCTTTCTGGACTTCATCGACATAGTTCCGCCACTGTTCCGCATTGTAATAGAAGTTGCGGGAAAGAACGCTGCCGTAGCAGTTCTCTTTCATTTCCTTCAGATCCATATTGTAGCAGGCAGGCTGCACCATCTGCATCGCTTTCTGTTCCGGCGTGAGCGAAGATACGATCTCCTCTACGGTCATGCCGGCGTATTCCTGATATCTGTAACTGTCTGTCTTCTGAGCGCATGCTGCAAGGATCAGACACAAGGTCAGAATCAGAATCGTTCTTTTCCATGCTTTATTGATTTTCAACATATTTCTACCTATCCATATTTTGCCATAAAAAGTCCTGGAACCAGGACTTGATGATCATATTGTTTCGTTATATCTATTCCCACTCGACCGTTCCCGGCGGTTTTGAAGTAATGTCATAGACGACTCTTGAGACGCCGTTTACTTCGTTGGCGATACGGCTGCTTACTTTTTCCAGCAGTTCATAAGGCAGTCTGCTCCACTCGGCAGTCATAAAGTCATCAGTCTTGACGGCTCTTAAAGCGATCGTATATCCGTATATCCTGGCATCTCCCTTGACGCCAACCGATCTTGACGAGGTGATCACCGCAAAATACTGATCAGTCAGATCCTGCATCTTCTGATCGGCTATCTCCTGCGTAAAGATCGCATCCGCTTCCTTCAGAATCTCAAGCTTTTCCCTGCTGATCTCACCCAGTACCCTGACTGCCAGCCCAGGTCCCGGGAAAGGCTGACGGTAGACCAGGTCGTGCGGGAGTCCAAGCTCCGTGCCGACTTTCCTGACTTCATCCTTAAAAAGATCTCTGAGCGGTTCAACGATCTGTTCAAACGACATATGTTCCGGCAGACCCCCTACGTTGTGATGCGACTTGATTACCGCAGAATCACCCTTGCCGGATTCAATGACATCCGGATAGATCGTTCCCTGTGCCAGAACATCGATCTTTCCCAGCTTTTCCGCTTCTTCTTCAAAGACGCTGATGAATTCATTCCCGATGATCTTTCTCTTGGTTTCCGGATCGCTGATGCCTTCCAGTTTCTTCAGGAATCTTTCTTTTGCGTCGACGGTGATCAGATTCAGATCAAAGGTATCTCTGAATGTCTTCTCGACCGTTTCAGCTTCGTTTTTCCTCAGGAAGCCGTGATCGACAAAAACGCAGACGAGGTCCTTTCCGATGGCCTTGTGCAGCAACAGTGCCGCCACGGATGAATCGACACCCCCGGAAAGTCCAAGCAGAACTTTCTTTCCTTTGAGCTCGTCACGGTATTTGGATACCTGGTCGCTGATGAAGTCGTCCATCCGCCAGTTCTTTCCGCAGTTGCAGATACTGAAAACGAAATTGGAAATGATCGTCTTTCCGTATTCGGTATGCGTTACTTCCGGATGGAACTGTACACCGTACAGTTTTCTTGTTTCATCACAGATAGCGGCATACGGACAGGAGGCTGTTTCTGCGATTGAAACAAAACCCGAAGGGAGTTCCGATACCTGGTCGGAATGGGACATCCAGCAGACGCTTGTAGCAGGAACATCTTCAAACAGGATGTTGTGCCCAACGGCGAGTTCGCGCTTTCCGTATTCTCCCCCGTCTATACTTTTGCTGACGACGCCTTTGGAAAGATGTACCATCAGCTGCATCCCGTAACAGATTCCCAGGATCGGGATGCCGCAATCTAAAATGCCCGCATCAAAACTCGGAGAATCTTCCCCATATACACTGTGCGGGCCTCCGGTAAAAATGATTCCTTTATATCCTTCGTCCCTGATCTGCTGCAGAGTGATCTTTCTGAACGATCTTATTTCCGCATATACTTCCAGCTCTCTGACTCTCCTGGCGATCAGCTGATCATACTGGCCGCCAAAATCCAGAACCAATATCTTATCCATATAATCTCCTTGGATCTTTTATTCTTCCGTCAGTTCTCCGCGCAGATCCTTTTCCATCAGTTTCTTGATCTGCTTCGTATCGCTGCAGGTGTTGAAGAGATAATAGAGCTTGGTGACGGCTGTCTCGCTGGTCATGTCTTTTCCCGATACCGCACCGGCTTTCCTTAATGCGCTTCCTGCTTCATAGGCGGACATGTCGACAGTCGCCTGCGGACATTGTGAACATACGACGATGACGACACCTTTTTCTTTTGCTTTCTGCAGCAGCGAGATCAGAACGCCGTTGTCATCCGGAACATTTCCCGATCCAAACGTCTCCACAACGACCCCTTTCAGCTTTTCCG
>JAFZQL010000162.1 GCA_017620435.1 Erysipelotrichaceae bacterium | reverse complement strand
GTCTCCCGGTCTGACTCTGCCCATGATCGCATTCAGGTTGGCGCCATCGTAGTAGCACAGACCGCCTGCTTCATGGACAATCTTCGTGATCTCTAGAATATTCGGATCAAAGAGGCCTAAAGTATTCGGATTTGTCAGCATCAGTCCTGCCGTATCCTTGCCGACGGCAGCCCTGAAAGCGTCCAGATCGACGCCGCCCTTGTCATTGGAAGGAATATTGACGACCTTGAATCCCGCCATTGCCGCCGAAGCAGGGTTGGTACCGTGTGCGGAATCCGGAACGATAATATTGACTCTTTCCGTATCGTTTCGATCCTGATGATACCTTCTGATCAGCAGCAGGCCGGTATATTCGCCATGCGCTCCGGCTGCCGTTTCAAAAGTCATCGCATCCATGGCGGTAATCTCGCACAGGAGCTTCTCGGCCTTGTGCAGGACTTCCATACAGCCCTGAACTGTATTCAATGGCTGCAGCGGATGGATCTGCGTGAAATTCGGCAGAGATGCCGTTTCTTCATCGACACGCGGATTGTATTTCATCGTGCAGGAACCCAGCGGATAGAAACCGTCGTTGACACCGTGGGTCTGCTTCATCAGCTGTGTATAGTGTCTGCCCAGATCGACTTCGGAAATCTCCGGCAGATGCATCCTGCTTTGACGGAGATACTTGTCTTCAGGCTTGTAGCTGCCTGTGGTGATTTCAGGAAGGATATCGCTTCCTCTGCCTTTGACACTTCTTTCAAATAAAAGCTTCATTACATCACCTCCCTGATCGCATCGATCAGTTTATCGATCTTGTCCTTGGTGTTCAGTTCTGTCGCACACCACAGGATCCCTTCCTCCATCGGCAGACCGGAAAGGATCTTCTTTTCTGCCAGTTTCTCTTCTAGAAGCTTCGGTTCGACAGGAGCGGTTGTCAGGAATTCATCGAAGAATTCGCCTTCATCGACTCTCTTGAATCCTAATTCATTCAGTTTCTCTGCCAGATAATGGGCATTGCTGTAGCAGCTTAATGCCAGCTTGCTCATTCCCTGAGGACCCATTGCCGCCAGATAGACGGAAGCCGTCATGGCACATAAAGCCTCGTTGGAACAGATATTGCTGGAAGCCTTCTCGCGGCGGATGTGCTGTTCTCTGGCCTGTAGAGTCAGAACGAAAGCTCTTTTTCCTTCATGGTCGGTTGTCTCGCCGACGATCCTGCCCGGAAGTTTGCGCATCAGTTCTTTCTTGCAGCTCATGAATCCGAGATACGGGCCGCCGAATCCCATCGGCAGGCCAAGCTGTTGTCCTTCGCCAACCGCGATGTCGACATCCATTTCTCCCGGAGTTTTGTATAAAGCCAAAGATACAGGATCACATCCTTCGATGATCCTGGCCTTGTTTTCATGCATTAAGGACGCAAACGCTTCAACATCCTCAATCAGGCCGTAATAGTTCGGGCTTTCAATATAAAGACCGGCTGTTCTTTCGTTCAGATTCTTCTTGACTTCCTCAAGATCCGTCAGATGGTTCTTGTTCTTCAGCAGGACTACCTTAACGCTTCTGCTTTCGCAGTACGTCTGAATGACAGTCAGCGTTTCCGGATCAATGGTATCGGAGACCAGGATTTCATCCCTGTTTCTTTCCAGGGTCATGAAGATCGCTTCGGCAGCAGCGACTGCGCCGTCATAGACACTCGCGTTGGAAACATCCAGACCGGTCAGTTCGCAGATCTGCGTCTGATATTCAAATATGGACTGCAGGACACCCTGAGAGATCTCTGCCTGATATGGCGTATAGGCCGTCAGGAATTCTTCCTTGGAAGTGATCGTCTTAACAATAGAAGGGATGTGATGGGCATAGACGCCGGCACCGCGGAAGATGGATCTGAACACCGTATTCTGTTCTGCGATCTGTTTCATCTGTTCCAGGACTTCCAGTTCCGACTTTCCTTCCGGAATATTCAGATCTTTCAGTTTCACCTGTTCAGGAACCATGGAATAAAGATCATCGATTGACGTATAACCGATGTCCTTCAGCATGGCTTCCTGTTCACTTAATGTTTCAGGAATATATCTGCCCATGTTTAGGCCTCGTTCGCACAGACTTCTTCGTATGCCGCCGCATCCAACAGTTCTTCAGTACCTGTTACCTCGCCTACCTTGACCAGCCATGCGCCGTAGCAGTCCTCATTGACCAGAGCCGGATTGTCCAGGATCTCTTCATTGACTTCCGCAATGACACCGCTGACCGGAGAGAAGACATCGCTGACAGCCTTGACAGACTCGACATCGGAGAAAGCTTCTCCTGCCGTTACTGTGTCGCCTACCTGAGGCAGATTGACGAATACGATATCGCCCAGCGCATCCTGCGCAAAGTCGGTCAGACCTACGGCATAGAGTCCGTCTTCTTCTTTTACCCATTCATGAGTCTTGGTATACTTCAGTTCTTCAGGATTTTTAAACATTTTTCTTTCCTCCTTCAATGTTTATCTGTTTCTTGTATAGAAAGGCATTTCAATGATCTTTGCCTTTAATCTTCTTCCTCTGACATCGACTTCCACGACCGTACCTAACGCTGCATATTTCTTGTCGATCAGAGCCATGGCGATGGATGTCTTAAGCAGCGGAGAGAAGGTTCCGCTGGATGTATGTCCGATCTTCTCTTCTCCGATGTAGACATCCTGATGTTCTCTTAAGACGCCTCTGTCGATGATTTCCAGACCGACTCTGGTGATCTGCGGTTCTCCTCTTTCCAGCAGAGCTTTCTTGCCGATGAATTCTTCCTTGTCCATCTTGACCGCAAAATCCAGGCCTGTTTCCAGAGGAGATACTTCTTCATCCATCTCGTGACCGTAAAGAGGCATAGAAGCTTCCAGACGCAGCGTATCTCTTGCGCCCAAGCCGCATGGGATCAGACCGTATTCCTGGCCTGCTTCTCTTAAGAGATCCCACATCTTTTCGGCATTCTCGTTTGCCGTATAGATCTCATAGCCTGCTTCACCGGTATATCCGGTATAGGAAATGATACAGTTCATTCCGCTGATGTCGACATCCCTCTTGGCCGTATAATACTTCTCCGGGATATCCTCTTCCTTCATGACCTTTTTCATGATCTCTCTGGAATTCGGACCCTGCAGGGCAACCTGGGCGATGCTGTCGGAAATGTCTTCGATTTCCGTATCCGGGAGGATGTTCTTCTTCATATGTTCAAAGTCTTTGTGACGGTTGGAAGCGTTCACGACCAGGAAGTAGTCCTCTTCACCGAACTTGTAGACCAGCAGGTCATCGACACAGCCGCCGTTTTCATTGCACATGACGCTGTATCTGACCTTGCCGATAGACATCTTGGTGAAGTCGTTGGTCAGCAGATGATTCAAAGTAGCCAGTGCACCCGGTCCCTTGATCGTGATTTCGCCCATGTGCGAGACATCAAAAAGACCGGCCTGTTTGCGTACCGCCAGGTGTTCAGCAATGACTCCCTCATACTGAACCGGCAGCAGATAGCCCGCAAACGGGACGATCTTCCCTTTTTCCCTCACATGTACGTCATACAAAGGTGTTTTCAGTTCCATATTATTATTCTCCTTTTCTTTGAAAAAGACAGGAAAACACTTCCTGCCTCTGTTTTTTTACCTGAAAGATTCTCCCTTTTGAGGATTGCTTCTTTGGTGCATATTGCTCTCCAGAGTCTGTCCAAAACCGGTCCTTTTACCTGAGAGTTTCTGATCCCCTTCGGTGTTTCCTGAATGGAAATCTCTCCCGGTTTCTTCTTCCACTTATCTGTCTTTATTCTATCATAGAGAACAGTCTGATTTCTCAGCTTTTTTTATGAATTAGAAGGATTCCGTCAATGAAAGATCGACATCATCCAATGTGAAGCTGCTGCGTTTGCAGTAGGCGGATTCTCCGCACAGGAATTCCCGCTTACAGGCATCCGTCACTTCCGCAGAGACTTCCGGAACCGGGATCCGGTCAGACCGGGACATCGACATCAGTCTTTCATAATCGGTCTTTGATATCTGATAACACATAAATACATCAGATGCGCCGATATGCGGAAAATCGGAAATCGCATAAACGGTCTTTCTTTCTTTTTCAAACAGAAATCTGCCGACCATTACGCCATAGGCAAGAATTCCATCCCGGATCATGTCATCCGGTCTTTTCTTTTCCTGTGAATTCTGAAACAGCTCGCATAAAGCCGTGTATTCCCGCAGATACAGTCCTGTTTTCATTTCATCGATATCGGTATAGGAAGCATACGTAGAAAAGATGTCAATCGCTTCGTCGACCGGCAGCCATCTCGGTTCCATCCTGACTTCCAGTTCTTTGTCAGTCTGGCTGATCTCGCAGTTTCCTTTAATCGTGCCGTAAAAATATTTGTTTAGATACCTGCTTTCTTTATAGTACTCGTCTATTTCCAGTACGCAGGATGAAGGTTCAATGACAAAACCCGTTTCTTCACCAACCTCACGGATACAGCAGGCTGCCGCATCTTCACCGTTTTCCAGACCACCCCCCGGAAGCATCCAGGTATCGGTCAGAGTCTCATAGGACAGAAGGATCCTGTCATCCTGAACAATAACGCCTCTGCAGGCGATCCCTTGCCTGTTCCAGTGACCTGTATAATCTTCGCCGATGATTTCTATTCTTTTCATCTTCTGCTTCCCATTCTAATGAAATCGATCAGCTCTTCCACATCGGTGAAGTCGTCATAGTCTCCCGTGATCCCTTCGCGGTGATAG
>JAFZQL010000161.1 GCA_017620435.1 Erysipelotrichaceae bacterium | reverse complement strand
TTGCAGTTTACTTCAGCGCCTTCGACCTTGATATCGATCAGCGGGCTGAATTGACGTGATAGAGTTCCCTTAGGACCCTTTACCGTCACCTCATTACTGTCGGAAACACTTACTTCGCATCCGGCAGGAATGGTAATCGTTTTATTACCGATACGTGACATATATTTCTCCTTATTCTAATTACCACACGTAGGCAACGACTTCACCGCCCAGATGCGCTTTTCTCGCATCGCGGTCCGTCATTAAACCCTTTGATGTAGATATGATGGCGATACCTAAACCGTTGAGTACTCTAGGAACGCTGTCGCCCTTGGCATATACTCTTAAACCCGGTTTAGAGATCCTCTTGAGACCGGAAATGACTTTCTGCTTATCCGGTCCGTACTTCAGTTCGATCGTAATGATCTTGTCTTTTGCTGTGTCGCCATCAACGCTGTAGTTGCTGATGTAGCCTTCCTGTTTCAGGATGCGGGCAATTTCGATTTTCATCTTGCTTGACGGGATTACTACAGTATCATGTTCGGCACTTAAACCGTTTCTGATTCTAGTAAGCATATCAGCAATCGGATCTGTAAAACTCATTCTATTACCCTCCTTTACCAGCTGGCCTTCTTGACGCCAGGGATCTGACCTTTATAAGCCAGTTCTCTGAAGCAGATACGGCACAGTTTATATTTTCTTAATACAGAGTGCGGTCTTCCGCATCTTTCACATCTTGTGTAAGCCCTTGAAGAGAACTTAGCAGGACGATGTGCTTTTACTTTCATTGATGTCTTTGCCATGTGTTCTCCCTTCTTATTTCGCAAATGGCATGCCAAGTTCGGTTAAGAGTTCCTTGGCTTCTTCATTTGTTCTGGCAGTGGTAACGATAACGATATCCATACCGCGAACCTTGCTTACCTTGTCATATTCGATTTCCGGGAAGATGATCTGTTCCCTGATACCTAAAGTGTAGTTGCCTCTTCCGTCGAAAGCGGTATTGCTTACGCCTCTGAAGTCTCTCACTCTCGGTAAGGAGATGTTGATCAGCTTATCCAGGAAGTCGTACATTCTTTCGCCTCTGAGCGTAACTTTACAACCGATCGGCGTGTTTTCTCTCAGTTTGAAGTTGGCGATGGATTTCTTGGCCTTGGTGATGACCGGCTTCTGTCCGGAGATCATCGTCAGATCGGCTACGGCATCCTCGAGCTGTTTCGGCTCGGATACGGCTTCACCAACACCCATGTTGATGACGATCTTGGCTACCTTAGGACATTCCATGGCGGAAGAATACGCATGTTTCTTGATCAGTGCGGGTTTGATTTCTTTTACATATTTTTCCTGTAAACGATTCATTATTTCTTCTTAGCCCCCTTTGCATTCTTCTTCTTTGCCGACTTCTTGTCTTTCTTGCTTTCTGCAAGTCTGACATTGGAAACGCTGATCGGCAGCTCCTTGTCAATGATTCCGCCGTCAGGGTTGGCATTGGAAGGCTTGCAGTGTTTCTTTACGACATTGACGCCTTCAACGATAACTCTGTTGGATCTAGGAAGTGCAGCTACTACTTCAGCAACAACACCCTTGTCATCTCCAGCGATAACTTTTACTTTGTCACCTTTCTTGATTTTCATAGTTACCCTCCTATAATACTTCTGACGCTAAGGATACGATCTTCGTATAATCCTTATCACGCAGTTCTCTGGCAACAGGGCCAAAGATACGGGTTCCCAGCGGAGTCTTGTCATCCTTGATAATGACAGCCGCATTGTCATCAAATTTGATGAAGGAACCGTTTTCTCTTCTCAGGCCGTACTTCGTTCTAACGATGACAGCCTTTACGACTTGACCCTTTTTCGCCGTACCGCCAGGAGTAGCATCCTTAACGGTGCATACGACGACATCGCCGATGTTCGCATATTTTCTTCTTGAACCGCCTAAGCAGCGGATTACCAGCAGTTCTTTCGCACCGGTATTGTCAGCAACTCTTAATCTTGTTTCAGTACTAATCATATCGGTCCTCCTACAGAACTACTGCCTTTTCAATGACCTTCACCAGGCGGAAGTGAACTTCCTTGCTCAGGTTTCTGGTCTCCATGATCTCAACAGTGTCGCCGACATGGGCTTCATTGTTTTCATCACGTACTTTAAACTTTCTGGTAAACTTTACGCCTTTACCATATAAAGGATGGTTCTTCTTTTCATTGATGGCGACAACGATCGTCTTATCCATCTTATCCGAAGTAACGACACCCGTTAACGTTCTACGAGTTGTTCTTTCCATTTGTTAACCCTCCTTTACTTCGCTTTCTCTTTCATGTAATACCGTCAATACTCTGGCAATTGACTTCTTCAGTTCTCTGATACGCATCGGGTTCTCGATGGAACCTGTAGCTCTGGCAAATCTAAGATCGAATAGTTCGACTTTCATCTCTTCCAGACTTTTCTTTAATTCATCAGAAGATTTTTCTCTAACTTCTTTAATGTTCATAACTATTCACCTTTCTTCACAAATTTCGCTTTGACAGGCAGTTTGTTCTGGCCGAGTCTTAACGCTTCTCTGGCAACCGCTTCATCAACACCGCCGATCTCGAACATGACTCTGCCCTTCTGAACGACTGCTACCCAGCCTTCAGGAGCACCCTTACCTGATCCCATACGTACTTCCAGAGGTTTCTTTGTTTTTGCCATCTGCGGGAAGATCTTGATCCAGACCTGTCCGCCACGGTTCATGTATCTGGTCATGGCAACACGGGCTGCCTCGATCTGATTCGATGAGACATAGCCGCCTTCCATGGCTACCAGACCGTAATCGCCGAACACGACTTCTCTGCCGGCTTTTGACTTGCCTTCGTAACTCAGACGATGAGGACGACGATATTTAGTTCTTTTTGGCATTAACATAATTATTCAGCATCCTCCTTTACTTCTACCGGTGCAGGTTCTGCTTCCTTTGCTTCTACAGGTGCTTCTGCAGCAGCTTCCGGTCTAGCAGGTCTTGCGCCGTCTCTTCTAGGACGTCTGTCTCTGTTTGGACGGTTGCCCATTGTCTTTGGCTTTTCCGGTTCTTTAACCATCTCGCCAGGGAGCACTTCGCCTCTGCAGATCCAGACTTTAACACCCAGCTTGCCATAGGTTGTCATGGCTTCTTCCCAGGCGTAGTCGATATCGGAACGTAATGTATGCAGCGATACAGAACCTTCGGAATATCCTTCGCTTCTGGCGATATCGGCACCGCCCAGACGGCCGCCGATCGAAGTCTTGATACCTTTAGCTCCGGCTCTCATTGTCTGCTGGATGGCACGTTTCTGCGCTGTACGGAAAGACTGTCTTTCTTCCAGCATCTTAACGATTTTCAGTGCGACCAGTCTGGCATCCAGATCAGGATTGGCAACCTCAACGATGTTGATGCTGATATCCTTACCGTTTGTCAGCTTGGCCAGTTTTTTCTTCAGTTCCTCGATCTTGGAACCGTCGGATCCAACAAACATACCCGGACGTGCTGTTCTGATGATCAGAACGACACGGTTCTTGCTTCTTTCGATCTCAACACGTGATACCAGACAATCAGCGCAGTCTTTTAAGATAAGTTCACGAATCTTGATGTCTTCTAACAATAAATCGCCGTATTCTTTTTCGGCATACCATCTGGACTCCCAGTCACGGATGACACCGACTCTTAATCCTACCGGACTTACTTTCTGACCCATTGTTCTCCCCCTTATCTCTCACTTACGACCACAGTGATGTGGCTGGTCCTCTTCATGATCGGTGAAGCGGAACCCTTCGCACGAGGCATATAACGCTTCAGCGTAATGCCTTCATTTGCGTAACACTCTTTTACATACAGTTTTTCTTCGTCCATCTGGAAGTTGTGCGTCGCATTCGCGCAGGCGCTCTTTAATACCTTGGCGGTAATTCTCGCTGCCTTGTTCGGTAAGAACTTCAGAATGGCAGCAGCTTCCTTGACGTCTTTGCCTCTGATCAGATCCATAACCAGTTTTCCTTTTCTGGATGTGACTCTGACCGTCTTGGCGGTAGCCTTAACATCGCGAGGTTCAGGCTTAACTGTTTCTTCAACTTTCTTTCTTGCCATAAGTCCTCCTATGCTTTCTTATCGGCGTTTGCACCGTGGCCACCGAATTTTCTTGTCGCAACAAACTCGCCGAGCTAGTGTCCGACCATGTCTTCTGTAACATATACCGGAACATGTTCTTTGCCGTTGTATACGGCGAACGTATGTTCAACGAACGCAGGGAAGATCGTAGATCTTCTTGACCAGGTCTTGATCACTTCTTTTTTACCGGCGGCATTCAGAGCTTCAACCTTCTTCATCAGGTGTTCATCTACGAATGGGCCCTTCTTTAAACTTCTACTCATCTATTCTTCCCCTTTCTACTTCGCATTCCTTCTTCTGACGATCAGATCGTTAGAAGCTTTCTTGTGCTTTCTTGTCTTAACACCCATGGCCTTCTTGCCCCAAGGTGTCATTGGCGACTTACGTCCGACAGGCGATCTGCCTTCACCACCGCCGTGCGGGTGGTCGATCGGGTTCATGGCTGAACCTCTGACGGTAGGTCTGATGCCTTTCCAGCGGTTTCTGCCTGCCTTGCCCCAGTTGACCAGCGTGTAGTCTTCGTTGCCGACAACGCCGATCGTGGCACGGCAGTTGGCCAGGATCTTTCTCATTTCGCCCGAAGCGAGTCTGACGGTAACGTACTTGTCTTCGACTGCCAGGATCTGAGCGCTTGCGCCGGCTGCTCTAGCCAGCTGACCGCCCTTGCCAGGCTTCAGTTCGATGTTGTGTACGATCGTACCTTCAGGCATGTTTCTCATTTCGCAGCAGTTGCCGACCTTGATATCGGTTTTAGGGCCGGAAACGACTTTCATGCCGACGTTGAGATCTTTCGGCGCGATGATGTATCTCTTTTCACCGTCCGCATAGAACAGTAAGGCAATGTTCGCATTTCTGTTCGGATCGTATTCGATCGCATTCACGGTTGCCGGAACATCGTCCTTGTTTCTCTTGAAATCGATGATTCGATACAGCTGCTTGTGTCCGCCGCCGTGATGTCTTGTTGTAATTCTTCCTGTATTGTTTCTGCCGCCCGTCTTCATCAGAGATACGGTCAGGCTCTTTTCAGGAGCGGTTTTCGTGATCTCTTCAAAGGTAAGAGTGGTCATTCCACGTCTACCAGGAGTCGTTGGCTTATACTTTTTAATAGCCATATTAATCTTTCCTCCTTATGCAATTATCCGGAAATAGCATATTTCTTCCGATAGTTTCGACCGATTACTTATCCGCCAGGATATCGATCTTGTAACCGTCTTTCAGCGTGATGTACGCTTTCTTAAGATGGTTCGCTTTACCAACGTATCTTCCCATACGCTTGGTTTTAGGCTTCTGATTGACGACATTCACGGATTCAACCTTGACATTGAATATCTCTTCAATCGCCTGTTTGATCTGGATCTTGTTGGTGCCTTTCTTTACTTCGAATACGACAGTATTGTCGGCTTCCTGAGACCGGATCGTTTTTTCTGTGACAAGAGGACGAATAATAATGTCTCTAGCGTTACTCATTACCTAATACCTCCCCTAATTTGACGGCTGCCGCCTTGGTTACCACCAGCTTGTTGGCATTCTGAAGATCATAGATGTTCAGGCCTTCCGCCGTAACCATGACGATGTTGTTCAGATTTCTTAAGCTCATGAAGGCGTTATCGAAATCTTCATCGAAATCTACAACAAACAGCGCTTTTCTTTCGATGCCCAGCGCATTCAGCACTTTGACAAATTCCTTTGTCTTGATGGCATCCATCTTGATGTTGTCAATGCAAAGCAGATCGTTGTTCTTTGCCTTGAGTGTCAGACCGGAACGCAGAGCCAGTCTTCTGACTTTTCTGTTGAGCTTGAAGGTGTGGCTTCTCGGTGTAGGACCGAAGGCGATGCCGCCGTGTCTGTACTGAACAGCACGCGTACTACCCTGTCTGGCTCTACCTGTACCCTTCTGTCTGAACGGCTTCTTGCCGCCGCCGGATACTTCCGCTCTTGTCTTTGTATCATGGGTGCCCTGCCTCCATGAACTTGTCTGTCTTAATACTGCATCGAAGATCGCCTGTTCGTTCACTTCGCAGTTGAAGACTGAATCGGCTACTTCAACGTTGCCGACTTTCTTGCCAGTTAAATCCAATACATCCAGCTTCATAATTATTCAGCCTCCTTGCTCAGTAAAACTTTAGGTTCTACGTGTTTTACTTTCTTCGTGGTCGTCTTGACTATGACCAGACCTCTCTTAGGTCCCGGTACATTGCCCTTGACCAGCATGTAATTCTTTTCAGCGTCTACTTTTATGACTTCAAGGTTCTGATTTGTCGTTTTCAAACTTCCGTCATGTCCCGGCATCGGTGTATTCTTTTCGATACGTCCGTTGTTTCTACCGGTCGTTGCCAATGATCCAACGTGTCTGTGTACAGGACCTGCACCGTGCGTCTCGTTGATCATGTGCGCATGATAACGTTTGATTGTTCCCGTATATCCTTTACCCTTTGAGATACCGGTAACGTCTACCATATCACCAGCGGAAAAGATATCTGCTTTTACTTCCTGTCCAACTTCATAGTTCATCTCATCGCTTCTGACTTCTCTGATGAACTGCTTAGGACCCAGGCCAGCCTTCTTCGCATGGCCCAATTCCGGCTTGCTGGCACGAGCTTCTTTCTTATCCTCATAACCGAGCTGTAAAGCTTCATAGCCGTCTGTCTCGACATTCTTCTTCTGAAGAACGGCGTTAGGCTGAACTTCGATCACGGTTACAGGAATCAGATCGCCGTCGGCGGTGAAGACTTGTGTCATGCCGAGTTTTCTTCCAAGTATTCCTTTCATGATGTCACCTTTCTTTACAATTTGATTTCAATATCTACACCACTAGGCAGTTCCAGACGGCTGAGGGCGTCGATCGTCTTTGCACTTGGCCCAATGATTTCAATCAGACGCTTGTGCGTTCTGATTTCGAACTGTTCTCTTGAGTCCTTATTGACATGTACGGATCTCAGTACAGTTACGATCTGCTTCTCTGTAGGAAGCGGAATAGGTCCGATGACCTTCTTCACACCACCGTCTTCCGCAGCCTTAACGATCTTCTCGGTTGCAGCATCCAGTGATCTGTGTTCGTAAGCCTTTAATTTGATTCTTACGTTGTTCTTTGCCATAGAATTTTCCTCCTATATTCCATTAATCCTTACGGATAACCCGCTCCATGTGAGTTCCCTGGTTATCACACAATTCCACAGGAATCCGTGTGCCAGCAATCTCCCATATCTTCGCGAGCGCTCGTATATTATATGATTTTATTCGTGTTTTTTCAACAACTTTTTATCGAAAAACCGCTATTTTACTGACTTTTTTGAATATCATATATTCAACGCTTATCGGTGTTTCCAAAATATGTCTAAAAATACAAAAAAACAGTTGTTTTCTTCGTTTTTTTTAACTGTTTTTCCTGTTTTTTTATCTGTTTATTTCCCGGAAATATAGCTTTTATTCTGTTTCCAGACCGTCTACAGGCTCCACGTTGTCGATTCTTTCGTCCAGAGATGCGTTTAAGACATAACTAAGACCGTTACTGGCATCAAGCAGTATCTTCAGGTTCTTGCTGTTTAACGGTTCGAAACAGAAAAGATAGGTGTTATCCCCAAAATACTCATCCTGTACCTTGCCGTGGCAGAATGCCTCGTACATCCTTATTTTGTTTTCAATATCATCGCTGACAAAACGGACAATGATCCTGTCGTTACGATAGTCCGCTTCATTAATGACCGGCTGATCATCCTGCTGAGAAACCAGACGGATCGTTCTTTTTTCAATACCCATCAGATTTCTATCGATCTGTCCGTCTCTGATTTTTTCTATTCTGCTTTTCATTTTATCCGACAGTTCCTTCCCTTCTCCGTCTGCAGACAGGATCTCTTCTTTCGATACATAATAGATGTTTCCATCCGCCTTAAGAATCAGAAACTCGCTGTTCTCTTCGATCGCAGCCAAAAAAGCAGGCTCAGACAGATAAAGCGTTTCCTGTCCGTACAGTACCGTAAAGATCAGATCCTCATCGCGGTACACCGGAAACATCTGCAGTTCCTCGGAGCTTTTGTCAAGATTCAGGATCTTGATTCCGTTCCCCATGGCATAGTTCTCATTCACATCAAAATGATCGCCGATATAGGCTTTCAGATCCTCTTCCATCTTAAATCCGTAATCCTTTACCAGTTCGTTTCTCGCCCCATCGCCTGCACTGCTTTCGCTGCAGCCCCAAAGCATCAGTACGAGAACCATCAGGATCAGTCTCTTCATCACCGTTTTCATAAAAAAGGTCATAGACGATTTATGACCTTATTATATCAGTATTTGTGATTCTCATTCAAAATACGCAACAAGCACGATGTTCTGATGCATCCCTGCAGGCAGGTAGGAATAGCCGTTCTTTGTGCCGTCATAGTTGACAGGATAGATGAGCTGTGTTTCTCCTTCTCTGTCTTCATAGGTCCAATAAAGGAAATAACAGTCTGATCTGACAGGGTTTTTTATCATATAGACATTCTCTTCTTCCGTATAGGAGTACTTGGTCGGGTTTTTGGATCCGTTGGTAGTCCCTTTAGGAAGGGAATACTTGATGGTATAGGTGACATCCTTCCAGAGCTCCGTTTCGATGCCGGTGGTCTTGTTTACAGAAGTTACTACGGAAAGGACGATGTTTCCTCCGTCCTGCGATACCAGGTTCTTCACTGATGCATTGCCGGCGATGGTCTTGGTAACGGTTTTGCCCTTGGCATCGACATAGGAGTAGGTCCACTTGGATACGGCCTTTCCCGGGACATCGAAGATATCGCTGTCCAGTTTGTAGGATACGTCATACCGGTATCCGTCCAGAGTGATGTCCGCATGGTCCCATGACCTGAAGGTGATGGAATAGACGTTCGGGATCCATCCTGCGTAGAGCTTGACATTCTTCATAGGAAGATCATGGATGGACAGTGCCTGCTGGGTCAATGCCTTATCCAGATACCATCCGTCAAAAGTATAGCCTTTCCGGTAAGGTTCAGGAAGGACGATCTCCTCTGTCTCTATGGAGAAGGTCCTGTCATAGACCTCGTCCTTTGGAATGCTTCCCTTGTTCAGGGTATAGGTGATTTTGTATGCGACAGGGGTAAAGGAAGCATATAGAGACTTGTCTCCATATGATCCCTTGGCGATGGAGCTTAGCTTCTTCCCTGTATTCAGATCGTACCATCCGTTGAACTTGTAGCCGTCTTTTACAAGCTTAGGAAGCTTGAAGGCTGTGGAAGAGACATCATAGGTTCCGGAATAGGTTCCATTTGCGTTCATGCTTAATCTGGAATCGTAGGACTGCTTAGGGGCAGGAGTGCCGCCTTTAGGGTCAAGGGAGATAGTGTATGTGATCGGATCGGAATAGATGGCATACAGGGTGATTGTAACGTTGTTGCCATAATCGAGATTGATGCCGGTAATGTCATCTCCTGCCGTGTATTCCGGCATTCTGTCATCCTTGTTCAATGACCATCCCAGGAAGGCG
>JAFZQL010000160.1 GCA_017620435.1 Erysipelotrichaceae bacterium | reverse complement strand
CAGATCCTTAGGCAACAGAAAAGCCCGGCACATGCTTTTAACATGTACCGGGCGAGGCAAAGCCTCCTGCGGTTGTGCTCTGCTACGCGAGAGCACAGAAGATACCGCAGAGATGGGATGCTTTTACCCATGAAGTGGCTTCTTTCGTCAACGACAATACTGATACGATGATCCTGACGGTGTTCTCTTCCCTTACTGAAGTCTCCGTCTATTCGATCTATCATTACGTCATCATCAACCTGAAAAAGATCATCTCTTCCTTTGTTTCCAGCTTCGGCAGCGCCTTTGGCGACATGTATGCCAAGGAAGAAAAGGAACTGATGAAGAAGAACCTGAGGATCTATGAGACGATCACTTTCTCTTTTGTATCGGTGATCTATTCTACGACGCTGGCTCTGATCGTGCCGTTCGTTCTGCTTTATACCAAGGGCGTCCACGATGCCAACTACGACAGGGAACTGTTTGCCGTACTGCTGACTTTGGGCGGAGCCTTCAACTGTATCCGATATCCCTACAAGTCCATCATCAACTGTACCGGACATTTCCGTCTGACCAGAAATATCGCCATTTCGGAAGCGGTCATGAACGTACTGATCTCCTTTGCTGTTGTATCCAGATACGGTCTGATCGGCGTAGCGGTAGGAACGGTATGTACGATGGTGTTCGGTACCTTTATGTACTCGACATTCGTTTCGGAACATATCGTGATCCGGGACAGGAAAGAATCCTATTTCCATATCACGCTTACCGTAGTCATTATGGCTTCCGTTTATCTGTTTTCAAAGCTTTATATCGGGAATATACATTCTTATCTGATGTGGGTCGTGTATGCCTGTGTGACGGTTGCGATATCCGGAGCACTGACGCTTCTTGCGGATCTTGTGTTCTACAGGGAGCAGCTTAAGGTCCTGATCGATAGAGGCATCAGACTGTTAAAGAGAAAACATGGATAAAAAAGAAAGACTATCACCGGAAGAAATCAAACAGATATCTCTGGATATCCTGAAGGATGTCGCTTCTTTTTGTGATGATCATCATATCCGTTACTATCTGGCCTGCGGTACTCTTCTTGGCGCCGTAAAGTATCAGGGATTCATACCCTGGGACGACGACATCGACATCATGATGCCCAGACCCGATTATAAGCAGTTTATTGAATCCTATGGATCAGAGAAATACCGGGTGCTGAAACCTTCCGCCGGCATGTTTTTTTATGCCAAGGTCTATGACACGGAAACGCTGGAAGAAGAAGTCGGGATCGACTACAGGAAGAACCGGCCGATCGGCGTGAATATCGACGTATTCCCGCTGGATGGGATCGTAAATGACGAAAAGACGGTGGAACGGAAGAGAAAAACCAGCAGTTTTCTGGAGACACTGCTGAGATTGTCCAATCAGCCGATCTTCTACCGGAAAAACAGGCTGAAAGCGATCAACCGGATCATCCCGAGGATCATAGGCAGCAGAAATCTGGTCAGAATGATCGAGAAAAACGCTTCACAGTACGATTATGACAGCAGTGATTATGTGATCCGTTATAAAGATACGCCAAACGGTTTTACCGGCGCCTTAAACAGGCAGGTATATGAAAAGACAGAAGATCTGTCTTTTGAGGGATATCGTTTTCACGTTCCTGCAGGATACGATGAGTGGCTGAAGAGGTTTTACGGCAACGACTATCTGATACGTACTCCTGCAGCAGAAGAAAGAAGAAGCCATCAGAGAGTCTCTTACAGAAAAGACTAGTGCTTCAGTATCTCATCGTATAAGGAAACATATTTCGAGAAAGTCTCTTTCATATCGAAACGGGAAGCTCTGCTTAGGCAGGCTTCTTTTTGATAGATGTTTTCCTGACAGATCCGGATGATCTGTGAGGCAAGCGCATCGATATCGTTTTTTTCGACGACCGTACCGCAGCTTTCATCGATGATCTCCGGACTTCCTCCGCTTTGGAAAGTCAGGACCGGAAGACCGCAGGCCAGGGCTTCGATATTGACGGTAGGGAAGTTTTCTTCTCTGGTCGGATTGACAAATAGATCGGCTGCCGAATAGATCTTTACCAGTTCTTCCTGATCATAGGTACGGTGGATGGAAATGATGTTTTCAGGAAGCATTTTATCGACCTCGCCATTGGTTCCGACCAGCAGGATCTGATAGTTTTCAGGCAGCATTCTTGCCAGCCGGATGAAGACATCCAGGCCTTTTCTCTCACCCCAGACATTCGCAACGCCGAGAACGAGATACTTGTTTTCTAGATGATACTTCTCTTTGATGTCGCTCTCTATCGGGCGGAATTTGTCCAGATCGATGCCGTTGTTAATGACGGATACAGGATACTTATGAAAGAAAGACTGTTCCGTCAGTTTTGCCAGCCATTGCGAAGGGGAAACGATCGTCAGATCTTTCAGTGAAGTAAAGGCATCTTTCCTTTCGTTCCAGATCTTTCTTGTCGTATCAAAGAACTTTGATTCCGCTTCGATGTGAAGCTGCGGACAGTCGTGGCATCCATTCTTCCACTTGTCGCAGCCGACAATATCGAAATACGGACACTTTCCCGTCATGGCACAGCAGTCGTGGAAGGTCCATACGACCGGTATACCGGATCCGGAAAGGTATCTAAAAAGCATCCTGATGTTGATGAAATCGTCATGCAGGACATGGAGATGGATCAGATCCGGCTTGATCTGTTTCAGCTTTCTGATGAAAGAAAGCGTTCCGAACCAGTTGAAATGGTCTCTGAGTCCCGTATAGGTAGCCAGGATGGCGGAAAGAACTCTCTCACAGCGGTATCCGATGATGAGCTCATCATCATGCGGATGCTTAAAGCTTTCCTTGCTGGCCTTACATGCGGTATAGACTCTGTAGCCTTTTTTTCTGGCTTCAGAAGCGATATTCAGCATAATATTGCCGGTACTGGCATAGTTTGTACTGTTTATTTCAACGATTGTCTTCATCATAGTCATTATAACAATTATTCATGAGAAAAAAATGATAGAATAATATAGGTAAAATGAGAATAAAAAAGTTTTTAATAGTCCTCTTATCTGCGCTTGTCCTGCTTCAGTCTGTGATGTTTATTCACGTTGTCGATGCGGAAGACGATGGTCAGACGGCAGACGACGCGACAGGCATTGCGGAAGAACCGTCACAGGAAAATGACGGTATCGATGAGATCATAGACGAAGAACAGGAATTCTTTTCGGAAACGGAAGAAGAGGAAAGCGGGGCTGACGATCCTGAAGCGGCTGAAGAAAGCGATATTCTGGAGAGCGGATCCTGCGGATCGGATATCACTTATGTTCTTTACAGCGACTTTACGCTTGTACTGGAAGGTACAGGCGATATGTACGATTACAATACAGACGCGCATCTGTGCGGGAATTACGCTTCTGTACAGACGGTAATCATCTCTGAAGGGATCAGCTCGATCGGATCCTTTGCATTTTATGATTTTTCATCTCTTTATTCGATCCGGCTTCCGGAGACTTTGCTGTCGATCGGAAACGGCGCTTTTTCTTTCTGCTCGCATCTGACAGAGATCCGCATTCCGGAATCCGTCACCAGCATCACCGCATCAGAAGCGTCTGAATCACCTTTTTACGGCTGTGACGATGAACTGGTCATCTATGTAGATGCATATGCCGGAAATACAGACTGGGATCCGTACTGGAATTATTACGATGACGGGTATGAACTTTTAGTCATATACAGGCAGGAACAGACGGACAGCGAAACGGAAGATGACGGGTTTGAAGAAGATCCTGATGCAGAAATCGAGTTCATAGACAACGGAACAGCAGAACCTTTAGGAAGCGGTGTTCTTGAAGAAGGATACTGCGGAGAGAATGCCTTGTATACGCTGTTTGACGACTTTACGCTGATCATCAGCGGTTCAGGCGACATGTATGACTATGCGGCAGGGACTCCGTTATGCGGCAATGCTGCCAAAATCAAAAAAGTCGTCATCTCTGAAGGGATCACTTCAATCGGTGCCAATGCCTTTACCGGCTGCAGCGGCATCGCCGATCTGAGAATTCCTGATTCGATCAGAAGCATCGGCAAGAACGCCTTCAAGTCCTGTCTCGGACTGAGAAAAGTCTATGTGCCGGGAAGCATAGAATCGATCGAAGGATCAGCCGCTGCCGATTCGCCTTTCTTCGGCTGCAGCAACTATATGAATCTTTATACGGGAATCGGCGAAGACTCCGGATCATGGGCTTCGTTCTGGAATTACAATACCGGCCAGCATCAGATCAAAACATACTACGGCTATACAAGAGACGACTACAGTTTCTGGGCTTTCTATGACAAGACGGCAAAGGATGTCGTGATACCTTACGGTGTAACGATGATTCCTGATGAAGCCTATATGGGAAGTACCAAGCTTCAGTATGTCAGCATTCCGGAAACAGTCAGATCGATCGGCGACTACGCTTTCAACGAGTGCAAGAATCTGATCACGATGAATCTGCCTTCCAATCTGGAGTATCTTGGCGAATATGCGTTCTGGCACTGCTATTCATTGACCGGAAGCATCATTATTCCTTCAGGCATTACTCAGATCAGGACAAAGACTTTCAGCAACTGCGAAAAAATCGAAAGCGTGGTCATACCCGCTTCCGTTACCAGGATAGAATTCTATGCTTTTGAAGACTGTTATTCACTGAATACGGTCATTTTCAGCGAAGGATCACAGCTGTCTTATATCGGAGAAAAGGCATTCAGACAATGCACCCCGTTAAGAAGCATCTTTATTCCGGAAGGCGTAGAGAGGATAGAAGCGCGGTCTTTCGACTTCTCTCCTTTCCATTCGGATTCCAATCTGACGATCTATGTCGAAGCTTCTCAGCCAAAGAACTGGGATGCCTACTGGAGCTACGGCTGCAAGAGCGTTGTCTTCGGCGTCAGTTATGAAGAATACGTCAGCATGTATCCGGATACGACCTATTCGATCCGGTTCGAAAGCAACGGCGCAACTTCCGGTCATATGGGAAACATGAACAGTCTTGTTTACGGCACGAACTATTATCTGCTGAAGAACGCATATGAAAAGAACGGCTACCTGTTTGACGGCTGGAATACCATGATCAATGGGCAGGGGACCGCATACAGCGACAGACAGAAGATCAGTCTGAACGCAGACAGCGGCATCGAAGAACTGTATCTGTACGCCCAGTGGAAAAGAGAACAGTACAGGATCAACTACAGTCTCGACGGAGGCCAGAACAACAGCGGGAACCCTGCAACGTACGATATCGATACAGACCGGGATCTTTTAGATCCGGTGAAACAGGGATATGATTTCCTCGGCTGGTATACCGATCCGTATTATCAGAACCGGATCGTCAGGATCAATGAAGGATCATCGGGCGAACTGACTCTCTATGCGAAATGGCAGCCGCATGCATATGTCATCGAATACATTTCTGCGGTTCCGATGACTGACAATCCGAATCCGGGAACCTACACCCTGCTGAATTCGGTTACCTTGAAAAACCCGACGGCGGAAGGCTACATTTTCGGCGGCTGGTTCAAGGAAGGAAGCAGCACCAAAGTGACTTCTATAAGCAGAGGTTCAACAGGGGATATTGCCCTTTATGCCAATTGGACACCGATCAAGTACAACATCGTCTACAACGCCAACGGCGGAAGCGGAAGCATGACGATGTCCTCCAGTATCGAATATGACAGTGCATTCACGCTGAAAAAGAGTCTGTTCACCAGAAAAGGTTTTGAATTTACCGGCTGGAATACCGCAAACAACGGTTCAGGCACTTCCTATGAAGACGAAGAAGAAGTCATGAACCTTCTGAACAAGGCAGGAAACGTCACACTGTACGCACAGTGGGACATCATCACCTATACTCTGACTCTAAATCCGGATAGAGGCACTCCTGCGGCTGCCCAGAGATACGATTCAAGACTGTTTGAAAACGAAGACGGAACCTATTCCGGCGTCTACAACGTAGAATCTCCTGTGTTCAGACTTCCTACGCTGGTCAGAGAAGGCTACATTTTCGGCGGCTGGTTCAGGGAAGGCGTTTCCACCAAGGTAACTTCCATCAATATGGGATCCACGGGAGATATCTATCTCTATGCGAAATGGACCCCGATCAAGTACAACATCGTCTACAACGCCAACGGCGGAAGCGGAAGCATGACGACATCCTCCGGCATCGAATATGACAGCACATTTACTCTGTCGAAGAACCTGTTCACCAGAAAAGGCTATGAATTCGCCGGATGGAACACCAGGGCTGACGGCATGGGCACTTCCTATGTAGATGAAGAAGAAGTCATGAACGTATTCAACAAATCGGGTAATGTCTCGCTGTTTGCGCAATGGAACATCATTACGTATCAACTGTCTCTCAATCCGAATCTGGGTGTTCTTTTCGGCAGTCAGCTGTACGATCCTAGACTTTCACAGAATTTAAACGGAACCTATTCCGGTACCTATAACGTGGAATCTCCTGTCTTCAGACTTCCTACTCTTACCAGAGAAGGCTACATTTTCGGCGGCTGGTTCAAGGAAGGAAGTACTGCCAGAGTGTACTACGTAAGCAAGGGTTCGACCGGAGACATCGATCTCTATGCGAAATGGACCCCGATCAAATATAATATCGTGTACAATGCCAACGGCGGAACGGGAAGAATGACAATGTCTTCCGGCATTGAATATGACAGCACATTTACTTTATTGAAGAATCTTTTCACCAGAAAGGGTTACGAATATGCCGGCTGGAACACCGCAAACAACGGCTCAGGCACTTCCTATGAAGATGAAGAAGAAGTCATGAACCTGAAGAACAAGGCGGGCAATCTCACGCTGTATGCAAAGTGGAACATTATTACTTATGCCATATCTGCCGATCCGAGAGGAGGTCTTCCTTCAGGAACGCAGAAATACGATCCAAGGCTCTTTGAAAACGAAGACGGAACCTATTCAGGCACTTACAACGTCACGAGTACGGCCATAAAACTTCCTGTCCTGCTGAAAGAAGGCTATGTCTTCGGCGGCTGGATCAAGGAAGGAAGCGGAACCAGAGTGACTTCCATCATCAAAGGTTCGACAGGAGATGTCGATCTCTATGCGAAATGGACGCCGATCAAGTACAGTATCGTCTACAGCGCCAACGGCGGAACCGGAAGAATGACGACATCCTCCGGCATTGAATATGACAGTACCTTCACTTTGTCTAAGAATCTGTTCACCAGAAAAGGCTATGAATTTGCCGGATGGAATACCAAAGCAAACGGCACAGGCACTTCCTATGAAGATGAAGAAGAAGTCATGAATCTGAAGAACAAGGCAGGAAACATCACGCTGTACGCCCAATGGACGCCGGTCACATACAGTATCACTTATGATTCCAACGGTGCGGATATCGAGGCAGACAATCCTCTGAGCTACAATATCACCACACCAAGCATAACCCTGAAGAATCCGACAAGATATGGCTATACGTTCAACGGCTGGTTCAAGGAAGGCGCCACTGTCAAGACCTCGTATATCAGCAAGGGCAGCACAGGGGATATCCGGCTTCAGGCAAAATGGACGATCATAAAGTATACGATCAAGTATCACCTGAATTACGGAACGAATCCTTCCGGAAGTCCTACGTTCTACTACATCAGTTCCGAAACATTCGATCTGCCGATTCCGACCAGAAAAGGATATACCTTTGACGGCTGGTATCTTTCCTACAACACTAAAACAAAGGTTTAT
>JAFZQL010000159.1 GCA_017620435.1 Erysipelotrichaceae bacterium | reverse complement strand
GGCGGAGACATGCTTCTGTATTACGACAGAAACGATTTTGAACAGACAGGTACGCTTGAACCGGTCATCGAGATCATGAAGAAACTGCCGAAGAAACGTCTTATGCTTGGAGGGCTGATCGGACCGCTTGCCGCCTTTCTCTACTGCATCGGTTTTTACCATATCGTACTGATTACAGAAGAACAGTACCGTATCCTTTCCTATGCGGCTTTCCTGCTTTGCTGTATGGGAATCATTGCCGGAGGTGCATACCATTCCCACTGGCCGTATCTGGGCATGTTTGGACATGAGGAACAGAAAGAAGAACTGAAGGAAATCATGGATTACTTTCAGAAGCTTTCCGTCATACTGTATCTGGGAGAAGGCACAGGTCTGCTGATCCTGCTGTTTCTGATCGTAAGCGGAAAAACAGTCCTTCCTGTTTTGATGGCACTGCTTACTCCGGGAGCCCTGTTCCTATTGAGACCTGTGGTGAGGAAACTGCCAAAGGGTCTGCATATGGTCCTGTACGGCGGGTTTACGAACATCATTTTCATTCTGTATTATCTGGTAATGCTGATCTATGCCTGTTATTGTTGAAAGATGAAGAAAAAAAAGAAATAGACAACAAAAGCCTGTGTTACAATAAGAACGCATCGGAGGACAGTGTGCCGTAGCACAGGGGATCGCAGATACAATATCTGCAGGCCGCCTGTCGGATAAGATGTCGGGTGAGCCCGGTAGTGAAAACGTTTTTCATGCCGGGCTTTTAGTTTCCGGCAAGACAGGAGGTCATAAAATGGCAGAAGTAAGATTGATTCCTTTATCAGATGATGACAGGGAACAATTCATCAAAGACAATCAGTGGGCTTTCAAGTACGGAGCAACCGAGGAATTCGGAATGCGGGATGACCACTTTGAAGAAGACGGTGAAATCATCTCCAGAGAAACAATTGAAACATCCATCGATGAGGGCGATGCCTACCGGATCATGGCGGATGGCAAGAAAGCGGGAGGCGTCATTGTATCCGCAGAAGGAAACAGAGGCGACTTGGAGATCCTTTTCACCCTTCCTGAATGTCATAGCAGGGGCATCGGCTGCGCCGCGTGGTGTGAAGTTGAGAAGCTCTATCCGGATGTGGAAGTCTGGGAAACGGTAACTCCCTACTTTGAAACACGGAACATTCATTTTTATGTCAATAAGCTTGGTTTCCATATCGTTGAGTTCTACAATTCCCATCATCCCGATCCAAACGATCCGGATATGGCTGAAGAGATGGATGATCAGTTTCCAGATGGGATGTTCCGGTTTGAGAAGAGGATAAAATGATAAGATCGTTATAGTATAGGTTTACGAACATGATCCGATCTTTGAAGGATCTGAATTCATATATGCCTTATTTGAACACATGAATCAAAAATGTCAAAACAGCTGACATTTTATGCTACAATCTTATTCGGCGAGTATTTCTAAATACAGCCTGAATCAAAGTAGTAAAGGAGCAATAAAACAAAAATGAAATGCAATCTGAAATGGATCAACATCTATAGCAACGAGACAGGCTACGTCGGGAAAGTTTCTAAAAAAGAAGGTCACTTTATAAGCTCTCCGGACAAAGCCGGCGCCAAGACATATGTTTCCGAAAAAGCTGCTAATAACGAGATCGAACTGCTGGCGTCTATGGGCGAAGCAGACAACAACCGTTTCGAAATCGAAGAAGCTTAAGACAAGATCCCGAAATATCCCTTGCGGATATTTTTTGTTTACGAACATGATCCGTTCTCTGAAAGCTCTGTATTCTTCAATCCGGAGCCTTCTGTTTATAATGAAAAGAGAAAGGCAATCGATATTTATAGGAGCATTTCCAAATGAAACTGGTAGAACCAACGATAGAATACTGCCGGCAGATTCAGGAATATAGACAAGAGTTTCTCGACTGCGGCGATTCCATGGATGGAACAGACGGATTAAAACGAATGGAAGATCCGGAAAAGTGGATCGAACACTGCCGTCTGTCTAAGGATCCTGAGAATGTTCCGCAAGGGCGTGTGCCTGCGACGCAGTACATATTCGTCAGGGAAGATGATGATAAAGTCGTAGGGATGCTTCAGATCCGGCATTTTCTTAATGACTATCTTGAAAAGTACGGCGGTCATATCGGATATTCGATTGTTCCGAGCGAGCGCCGTAAAGGCTACGCATCTCAGATGCTCAAAAATGCTTTGCTTAAATGCAAGGAACTTGGCATGAAGAAGGTGCTGATTACTTGTGTTGACAACAACATCGGCAGCCGTAAAACCATTCTTGCGAACGGAGGCGTATACGAATCCACTGTTTATGAGCCGGATAAAAAGGTCTCCTTGGAAAAATACTGGATCGATCTTTCTGACTGAAAGGTTCGCGTATGTATAGATAGCTCATTAGAGTATGGAGGAAATAGGATGGAAGACTTCGGCATAAATGAAATGTTAAAGATGCAAGAAATACTGCAGGAAAAGTGTAAAGATCTATGGAAACCAATC
>JAFZQL010000158.1 GCA_017620435.1 Erysipelotrichaceae bacterium | reverse complement strand
GTATCACCTTGAATGCCGCAGTACCTGAATAAAAAAAGAGATTCAATTGAATCTCTTTTATTTTTCTGATTTCTTCCGGCAGATGATCTGAATCGGAACGCCTGAAAAATCAAACGCTTCTCTCAGACTGTTTTCAATATATCTCTCATAGGAAAAATGCATCAGTTCCGGATCGTTGACAAACAGTACGATCGTGCATGGAGCTGTCGATACCTGTGAAGCATAATAGATCTTCAGTTTCTTTCCGTTATGCGGTTTTGCCGGATTGGCCAGCTGGGCATCCAGAATGACTTCATTTAAGACGTTGGTCTTGATATGCCGGTTCAGATTTTCATATACCTGATCGATTAAAGGAAGCAGCGTGTCGATCCTTTTTGCCTGTTTTGCGGATACAAAGGCGATCGGTGCATAATCCAGATAAACAAACTGTTTTCTGATTTCTTTTGTAATATTGGACATCGTCTTGTCGTCTTTATCGACCAGATCCCATTTGTTGTAGACGATGATCACGCCTTTTTTTGCTTCATGCGCCAGGCCGGCAACATGCTTATCCTGTTCGATGATTCCCGTTGAACCGTCCAGCAGGACCAGAGCCAGATCGCTTCGCTCGATTGCCGACTTCGCTCTAAGAACCGAATACTTCTCTACGTTTTCGTAGATCTTTCCCCTTTTTCTGATACCGGCTGTATCGATAACGACATAATCCTTGCCGTTGGCCTTAAAAGCCGTATCGATCGCATCTCTGGTCGTTCCTTCGATATCTGAAACAATGACTCTGTCCTGTTTCAGAAAAGCATTCGTCAAGGATGATTTTCCTACATTCGGTCTTCCGATCACGGCAAAACGGATCTTTCCTACATAATCGTCGATCTGCTTTTCCGGCATCAGTTCAACGACCTTATCCAGCAGATCTCCTATTCCTATGCCATGAACACCGGATACGGCGATCGGATCGCCGACACCGAGCTGATAGTATTCATATATATTGTCGATCATGCTGATGTCATCAATCTTGTTTACAGCCAGAATGACCGGCTTCTTCGACTTTCTTAAAAGCTTTGATATGTATTCATCATCTCCGGTAAGACCGCTTCTTCCATCAGTCAGAAAAATGATGACATCCGCTTCTTCAATGGCAATCTCAACCTGGGCATTGATTTCTTTCTGAAAAGGAACATCTTCGATCTGTATGCCGCCCGTATCGATCAGACGGTACGTCTTGGAGAGCCATTGGCAATCCCCGTAGATCCTGTCCCTTGTTACACCGGGAGTATCTTCTACGATGGAAACACGTTCCTGCAGCATACGATTAAAAACTGTCGACTTACCGACATTGGGTCTCCCAACGATTGCGACAGTTCCATCTATCATTTCTATTCTCCTGTTTTCTCTGCTATGATCTCCAGGGCAATAGCCGTAACTTCTTCCAGATTCAGGTCGGAAGTATCGATCTCGATTGCATCTTCCGCCTTCGTCAACGGAGAGAATTCACGGTGCATATCCTGATAGTCTCTCTTGCGGATATCTTCCAGGATCTGTTCATAATCCGCTTCCAGTCCTTTTTCCAGATTCTGCAGGACTCTTCTTTGCGCTCTTGCTTCAGCGGTAGCAGTCAGATACAGCTTCACCGGAGCATCCTTCAGGACAACGGTTCCGATGTCTCTGCCGTCCAGGATATATCCGCCTTCTTCACAGATCTTCTGCTGCATGGCTACCATGGCTTCCCTGCATCTTTGAAGTTTGGATACATCAGAAGCGCCCATGGACACTTCATTGGTTCTGATCTCATCGGAGACATCGTCCCCATCCAGAATCACTCTTCCATCCGGAAGCATCACCAGATCCATCTCATCGATCATAGCTACGATCTGATCCTCGTCATCCAAAGGGATTTCTTTTAGAAAGGCATTGTAGGCTACGGCACGGTACATTGCGCCGGTATCCAGATGCGTATAGCCTAAACGTTCCGCCAGGATATCGGCAATCGTCGATTTCCCGGCAGCGCTTGGTCCATCTATGGCAATGTTGATCTTCATTAGAATATTCCTTTTGTCTTAAAGATATAGAATACGATCAGACCCAGTACCAAAACCAGAATGAAGATCAGAATGACCAGGATCACATTCAGAACTGTATTGGAACCCTCTTCCTCATCGTCGTCCAGCATCTCGTCACTATCGGTTGCCGAAACTACAAACGGAATCGTCTCAGAAACAGTATCTCTAACCTGTTCCTTTTCCAGTTCCTTCAGATTCTTGATCTCAATCACTTCTTCTTCCGGTTCTTCTTCCAGCGCTTTTGCCAGAACAGGATGTTCCTCAACGGTTTCTTTTACCGGTTCCAGTTCCGGTTCTTCTTCGATCGTATCCATGCCGGCCATCTCATCCATGAGCTTATTGATCTCCATGGATACCGTGCTGGAGAAGTCTTCATCCACGTCTGCATACTGATTCATTGGTTCAGCCGGAGCAGGAGCTGTCGGAGCAGGCTGACCTGGATGTCTGATCTCATTGATCATATCGTTTGTCAGCTGGGAAATCGTCTGTCCGCCGTTGACACGGTTGTATTCACCGACTTCATTCATCGTTTCATTCAGATAGTAGTTATCCGCGTCCGACCTGTGATCGATCGCATGATTGTCGACCGGAGGCATGTAGTTTCCGGCATTCGGATAAGGCATCTGCTGCGGATTC
Organism: Erysipelotrichaceae bacterium; assembly: GCA_017620435.1. Classification (GTDB taxonomy): domain Bacteria; phylum Bacillota_I; class Bacilli_A; order Erysipelotrichales; family Erysipelotrichaceae; genus Colivicinus. The sequence continues at coordinate 1,417 of JAFZQL010000158.1, read as the reverse complement.
GGAACTTTCGGATACTGCTGCTGATTAGGTGCGGTATAGTAGTTCTGATTCGGGTAACCGTTCGATAAAACCTGGGAAACGTTGCCGTTATTCACCGGCACATTTCCCTGAGGATTAACGTTTACCGGCTCGGCAAACTGCGCCATCTCAGGATTTACTTGCGTATTATATCCGTTTCCTCTATTGTCATATCCCTGCTGTTTCGGTGTCTCCGGATAAGCAGACTGAGCATTCGGATTGTAATAGCCGACATAAGGATTTTCGGCAGGTTTTGCCTGAGGCTGCTGCGGTGTTTCGCTTTTGGGGGGCATCTCCTGCAGACCGGCCCAGTCAAAGGAACCGCTGTTGTTTCCGGCTTCATCCGCAAAAGAACTGACAAGCTGTTCAATCGGCGTTTCTTCGAAATCTACCCAGGAATACTTAGGATCTTCCGGTTTGTTTTCCTGTTTCGGTTCTGAACCCGGGAACTGTCCCGTAATATTGTCTAACCTGTCTCTATAGTTTGATAATTCATTCGTAGATAAAGAAGACTCCTTATCGTTTGTCAGAGAGTCCCTGTAATCTGCGTATTTTTGTGTTCTTGTTAATTTAGCCATAACAAAACCTCCAAATTTTTACCTTAAGATTATATCATATATACCTGTAAATATAAACAGGCAAGAAAACATCATTTATATATATTAATCTTTTTTATTTTAATAACGGCGAGATCCGTTTGTACAGCAGCATGGTCAGAATGTCGATGATGATCGCCTTGACTGTGTTGAACGGTGCAACACACAGAAGTACGAACGACAGTTTATTACTGATGACAGGGAAGATAGCCTTCCCCATTCCGATAATGGCATCCAGAGGAATACCGTAGAAACGTACATAAAACGGTATGATGAACAGAAAGTTTGCTGCGGTTGCTGTTAATACCATGATGATCGAAGAAATGATCAGAGCCTTTACAGCCTGTTTCTTGTTTTTGTTCAGGCTGTAGATAAATGCGGCAGATATGCAGTATGTACTGGAAAAGATAAAAGCAGCCAGTTCGCCTACAAATGCCGTAGAAGTAGGTTTCAGCAGCAGTTTGATGATGATCTTAACGATCTGTATCAGCAGTGCCGGGACAGGTCCCAGAGAAAATGCGCCGATCAGACAAGGAAGATCGCCCAGATCCAGCTTATAGAAGCCTGGAGCTATGGCAATCGGAAAATCAAACAGCATCAGTACGGCACCCAGGGCGCCCAAGACCGCAATACTGCAGATGTTCTTAACACTCAGATATCTCTTCAAAATAAAAAACCTCTCTCATCCTGACTGTACAGTCGCCACCTGAATCCCACAGGTTCTGCCTCTCGCTCGCGGGGTATACCGCCGATCAGGGAATTTCACCCTGCCCCGATGTTCTACAATACGATTCTACTATAAT
>JAFZQL010000157.1 GCA_017620435.1 Erysipelotrichaceae bacterium | reverse complement strand
TAACTGTGTAAACGCAGATCATGGTATCCCTTGATCTGTCTCTCCTGTTTGAGCTCTTCCTCGATCTTCACAAACAGCTCTTCATCCGCAGGCTGCCCCAGCAGGATCGAAGTCATCTGGTAGAAGATCCTGAATCCGCTCAACACAATAATCACCGACACCACAATACCGATGATCGAATCCACCGGAAGGCTCGTAAAGAAACCCAGCACATAACCCGCCAGGATCACAGCTGTTCCCGCAACATCCGCCAGAGAGTCGGCCTTCTGTGCCTGCAGCGGCGCAAGATTGCTCTTCTCGTACATCTTCCCGTACCAGAATGCCAGTCCTGTCTTAACCAGGATCGATACCCCCAGGATGATCAGCGCATACCTGTTCATCAGCACTTTCTTTGGAGCGATCAGTCTCTGAATACTGCTTCTTAACAGCGATATCCCCACATACATCACCATCAACGATATGAACTGGGACATCATGTATTCAAAACGCCCATGGCCATACGGATGCTTACGGTCTGCAGGCTTCCCCGTCAGACGGTAACCCACAAACACCATCAGGGCATTAAACACATCACTCAGATTATTAAAACCGTCAGAAAGAATAGAGATGGAATTCACAACTCTTCCTGTTATCAGCTTCATCGTACATAACAGGACATTGACTCCTATCCCTACAATACCGCTGATCTTCGATATCCTGTTTCTCTCTTCTTTCTGTGTCATTATTTCTATTATATTCCTAATGTATCTTCTCGATCGTTATGATCGCTTCTTTTGTTTCGTTATCGAAACTGTCTACCGTGAACTTGTAGTCTATGGTCTCCCTTTTGTTCGTAAACGGATAGTTGGAGAAAAACTGCGAGTAGTCGTCCATCGTAAAGGAATCTCCCGTGTGGAAAAGATAAGAAGCATAGAAAGTATAGCTGTTTTCGACCTCTTCTCCCGATGCCGGGATCAGTGACAGAAGGGCGTAGTTGGGATCCTTGTCCGGTGCATCCGTTGCTCTTTCGTTCGGATCCGGATAGAACGAATTGTCATATGCGTGGTAAACATCGGAATAGGTGGCAGGACTCCAGTTGTCAAAGTCCTCCAGCCATCCCAGTCCTTTATCGATGCTGCCGTCGATCCTGACCATCCTGGCATCTACATGCATCAGTCTGACGCCTCCGTTATCTTCTATTCCATTGTGCTGGTAGTAGAAAGGGAAAGGCTGGGTATTGTTGCCTCTATCCGCAAAGACATCGAGCAGCAGATATTCATCAAACGGCGTACCGTTCCAGTCTCCGCAAGGGATCAGGATGGCATCCGGATATTCCGAACTGTTGCGCAGTTTAATTGTTACTTTCTCGACATCCGGCGTGATGACATAAGGATCGATCCATCCTACCGCCATCTTGGAATAGGCATTCCAGTCTCCTACTCCAGACATGATATCGAAATGGGTGGCAACGCCGCTTAGACCATAATAGTCGTAATAGTCTTCCAGACCCATGGCGTGGGAAAGTTCATGCGGAGCAGCGTTGTCCGTATAGGTGTCTGAATAAGGATCCAGTTCGCTGGCATGTACATCAATATAAACACCCAGCAGAGCATTTGCCGGATAGTATTTTTCATCCCCCTGTTCCAGTCTGAATGTGTAGTTTGGTCTGTACCGATCGGAAGGGATGTTTGTTACAAGCATCACACCGTCCAGATATCCGTCCCCGTTGTTGTCGTATTCAGAAGGATCGTTCACATAGTTATCTATCGTATAGGAATAAGCGTCCAGAAGACTCCTCCACAGGAACTGTTCCCAGACATCCGGGGAGTCACTATAGTAGTAGGTCGGATAGATGTGGAACTGCATGTCCAGCTGGCCGTACGACGCGTTCTGAAAGAACTTCCTGACGGAATAGAAATAGGATTCATCAAAGCCTCCATTGAGTCTCAGATCCATCCTCTCGAAGAAGTCGCTGTCCATCGGATCACCTCCCCTGGTTTCTACCGGTATGACCATGATCTTGTCTGTACCTTTGGTATTCAGAAGGCCTTTGTAGAGACTGCTGTAGGTGAAGGTGATCTTTGTACGAGGGTAGTCGTCGATATGCGGTCCTGTATCATCTTCTATGATTTCGTTATCTCCTCCGTGGTCCTCAGAAACGTCTCCTGCAGGCTGTTCTTCCTGCTGACATCCAAACAGTGCCAGGATCATGAACAGGCCTAATAACAGTATCAGTGTTCTTCTAAAAAAGCTTTCCGTTCTTTTTGACATTGAAGGATCCTCCTTGTCTGTATGATATTCTGTACTCTCTTTAAAACCATTATATAGGATAAAAATACAGATGTTTCAGCAGAACTGTAATAGTGAAACATCTCCAAAAAAGGATCTGATCGTCAAACACATAGTCCTTTGCTGAGGTCATACAAGCGAAAACACCGCAACGTCCTCGGCGTCCTCATAGCTGCTGTCCTTCTCACCATTCGGAGCGAAACCAAACGAGGTATATAGATGCTTTGCGGCTTCATTAGCTCCATCATAGGACGTGCTCCATGTATCTTCCTCCCCGTCAGGGAATGTCAGCACATAGTCCAGAAGCAGCTTCAGGGCGTCTCTTCCAAGTCCTTTCCCTTGATACCTCTGATCGATCATAAACCGCCAAAGATAATAACTGTGCCTATAGACTTCCGCCATGCCCTCATATTCTTCAGAACGATGCCCGATCATGGCAAATCCGACCGCTGTGTCTCCGTCATAGATACCGAAGCACTGCACGAATCTGCCGCTCGCAATTGTAGCGTAGGCCTGCGCCATGCTGACGGTGTTTGACGCCACATAGTCCTTTTGAGATTCAGCGACTTCAAGATCCATCAGATCAATGAAATTGTCGTCGTTGACCTTTTCAAGTCTGATGGCTTCGTTTTTTAACTCATATCTGTATGTCATTTTTCATTCTCCTTTTGAACTGCGGTTTGTATCATTCGCTTTTCTTTTCAGATAGTCCGCATTCTTCGGTTCATAAGGAACTGAGATGAAGTCCTTCTTTTGGTGGTACAAGAGGCATACCGTCTCATCTGTATTTCTTTTAGATATCGATTGTAAATACACTCTCTTCAGGATCGCAGATCTTTCCGTTGACACAGAAACGGACGCCTGCAGGTCTCTTCGTGAACTTTATTTCCAGCTTGCCGTCTCTTACATCCGCATCATATTCCGCCTTGTCCCTTTCGATCCAGAAATCGCCATAGGATACATAATCACAGGTAACTGCACCCTTTGCTCTGGCGTAGTCTACCATCTTCGGATAGATTTCCTTCGCATATAGACCGAAATACTGCGGATGGCAGAAGAACAGTAAAGGAAGTCCTCTTTCTATCTTGTCATCGATCAGTTTCTGATAGGTATGAAGGATCTCTTCTGCCTCTGGCATATCCAGACCTTCGTCCCTGTTTTTCAGCATCCATCTGCAGACATTGAAACCGTCGCACGGAATCAGTAAAGGAGAATCCTGTTTTCCTTCATTCATCGGGAAATAAGGATAATCGTCGATTGCATAACCGAAATCGCGCGAATGTCTGTATCCTTTTTCTTTCAGGGCCTTCCCCAGGGCAGCACAGTACATTCCTCTTGGAGATGCATAAGAAGGGATCGGAGCGATCCCCAAAGATCTCATCCATTCTTCGTATTCTTCAAGATCTTTCAGATTTTCTTCATAGGAATCTTTTGCGTTATGGACTCCGCCGTGGCAGCCGATAAGATTGTTCCTTTGGATCTTTTTCAGTTT
>JAFZQL010000156.1 GCA_017620435.1 Erysipelotrichaceae bacterium | reverse complement strand
CAAAGTAAGAGATCAGTTCCTCCTTGTATTTCATCCGGGATTCGTTGTCGCCTAAAGAGTTGACCAGTACTTTAACGCCTTTCAGACCTATTGCTTTGATGTAGAAATAACCTAATGCGATCACTTCCGCATCGATCAGAGGATCTTTATCGCCCATGCATTCAACACCAAGCTGGGTAAACTGGCGCTGTCTGCCTTTCTGCGGACGTTCATGACGGAACATTTCTTCGATATAGGCCAGTTTGACCGGCATTTCCGGTGATGCGTACATCTTGTTTTCAACAAAACTGCGGACAACACCTGCCGTTCCTTCCGGTCTTAGTGTTAGAGAATCCTTTCCGTTCGGAGAAAAGGTATACATTTCTTTCGTGACCATATCAGAAGTATCGTTTTCCTTCTGAAAGACGCCGGTGTACTCAAATACAGGCGTTTTTATTTCCTTATAGCCGTAGATTTCCAGAAAATGACGGAACAGATCTTCCAGATCCTGAAACTTGATCAGTGTTTCAGGTAGTAGATCATAGGTTCCTTTTACTGTCTGATATGCCATAACAAATCCTCCTTACATATAATAAAACGTCCTGTCTAAGGACGTTGTCAACGCGGTACCACCTTAGTTCATATCTTAGGATATGCGCTTGAAGCTGTAACGCAGCGGCTGCGGCTTATTCTCATAAGCATCAAGGAAGTGTCCCTCGCTGTCCCTCATGAAGCCTCGCACCGTTTGCTTCTCGCTTGAAATCGGGAACATGATTCTTTTCCTTATCGATACCAGAATTCTAGCACTATTTGATCGCTCTTTCAACCGAGATGACGCTTTCCACCTTTCTCAGATTGGCCATGATGTTCTCCAGATGTTCCTTATCGGTAACCATGAACGACAGGCTGGTAGTGGCGGTAAGATCTTCGTTGTTGGCGACGCTGTTAACGGCGGTAAGATTGGCTTTGAACTGGGCAACTACGGTTACCAGGTCCGTTAAAAGATAGGAACGGTCTTTTGAAAAGATCTTGACCGAGGTCTCGTACTTGATATCCGGTTTATCAGGATCCCACTGTATGTCGATCAGACGTCTTTCATTGACGATATTCGGACAGTCGCTACGGTGTACTTTAATGCCCTGTCCTTTGGAAACAAATCCCTTGACATCATCGCCGTATACCGGAGAACAGCAAGGCGACAGTGCGATCTTCATCGAATTGATGCCGGTAACGACGATGCCGGTCTTGGATACGAACTGATTTCTGGCGGAATTCTTTTTGGCGATCCTCTCCAGTAATGAAAGGTCTACTTCCTTTTTTCCGAGTTTGGTCAGTTTTTCAACAACGGCGATCGGTGCCATCGACTTGCATCCGATGGCATAAAGCAGATCGCTGGCATTCGGGAGCTGGAAAGTTCCTGCGACTCTGTCCAGTTTCTTGAGGTCGAAGTATTCATCCAGGTCAAGATCATGTTTTCTGATCTCTTCTTTCAGAAGGTTTTCGCCGTTCTTGATGAAAGCTTCTTTATCTTCCATTTCCTTCTTCTGGAAATAGGCCTTGATCTTGTTTCTGGCGTGGTTGGTCTTGACGATCTTCAGCCAGTCTTCGGAAGGAGTGGAATTCTTGTTGGTACGAAGTTCTACGACATCGCCTGTTTTTAAAGGCGTATTCAACGGTACAAGAACGCCGTTGACCAGAGCGCCGACTGTCTGATTTCCTACTTCCGTATGGATACGGTAAGCGAAATCGATCGGCGTTGCTCCGGCAGCCAGGTCGATGATCCTGCCTCTAGGAGTCATGCAGTAGATGTTCGCATTGAAAATATCATGCGTGATATCGTTCATGAATTCTTTGGCATCCGCTTCCGAATTCTCTTCGAATGCCTTCAGCCACTGCAGTTCCGACTGCAGATCTTTCTGAGAACGTTTCTTGCCTTCCTTGTAGGACCAGTGGGCGGCAATACCTCTTTCGGCGATCTCGTCCATTTCCTCTGTACGGATCTGAACTTCATAGATTCTTCCGTCCGGTCCGACGATCGTCGTATGCAGAGACTGATACATGTTCATCTTCGGCATGGCGATATAGTCTTTCAGTCTGCCGGGTATCGGTCTGTATACGGCATGGATGTATCCCAGCACTTCGTAGCAGTTTGTTTCCGTCTTTGTAACGATACGGATCGCAAGCAGATCCAGGATCTCGTCAAAACGCTTGTTTTTGGTGACCATCTTCTTGTTGATGGAGTATAGATGTTTCGATCTGCCGAAGATCCTAAATGGAATATTGTGCATTTCCAGAATGATGGAAATATCCTGGATCATGATATAGATCTGCTTGTCCCGTTCGGATTTCTTGGATTCCACCAGTCTGGCGATCTCGTGATACTTCTCGTTATCCAGATAGTAGAAAGACAGGTCTTCGAGTTCGTTCTTGATCTCTGCGATACCCAAACGGTGAGCGATCGGCGCATAGACATCCAGCGTCTCTTTGGCGATCCTTTTCTGCTTTACTTCCGGCAGATACTCCAGCGTACGCATATTGTGCAGACGGTCGACCAGCTTTACCAGAATAACTCTGACGTCTTTTGCCATGGCGATCAGGATCTTTCTGTGGTTGACGGCCTGGTATTCTTTCTCGTCGGTAAATTTCAGGTTGGAGATCTTCGTTACGGCTTCTACCATCTCATAGATCTCTTCTCCGAATTCTTCAACAAATTCCTCTTTTTCTACGCCGCAGTCTTCCAGGACGTCGTGCAGCAGTCCGGCACAGATCGTATTCGGATCGGTCTTCAGTTTTGCCAACTCATAAGCCACATTCAAAACATGCACAAAATAAGGTTCTCCCGATGACCTCTTCTGGTCCTTGTGCTTTTTATAGGCGTAGTTATAAGCTTTTTCGATCAGATCCAGTGATTCCTTGTTTTTGATATACTTGTCGATCTCATGAAAAAGCTCTTCTTTTGTTGATATCAGATGTACCATATTTTATATATTAAAACCGAAGCAAAGCTTCGATTCTAATCAGTATTTCAATAATGTGAAAACGTTATAGTCCTTCAGCTTCTCTCTGCCGCCCAGATCTTCCAGTTCGATCAGGAAGGCGCAGCCAACGACTTCACCGCCCAGCTGTTCCACCATCTTGATCGTCGCTTCAACAGTACCGCCCGTAGCCAGCAGGTCATCGATGATCAGGACTTTCTGCCCCGGCTTGACGGAATCCGCATGCATATGCAGTTCATTTGATCCGTATTCCAGATCATACTTGTAGGAAATTGTCTTTCTCGGAAGCTTGTTCGGCTTTCTGACCGGAACGAATCCGATATTCAGTTCATAGGCGACCGGACAACCGAAAATAAAACCTCTCGATTCCGGACCGGCTACGACTTCCGCCTTGACCTCCTTTGCGAAATCGATCAGCGCGCTGCAGGCTTCACGGAAAGCTTTACCGTCTGCCATCAAAGGCGTAATATCTCTGAACAGAATACCTTCCTGCGGAAAGTCAGGAATAGATGCAACATAGTCTTTTAAATTCATAACGTTCACCTCTGCAAATACATATCAATTATATTAAAACTACAGTGTTTCTTCAATTACAAACGAGAGTTTGCTGCTGCGGTAATCATCCTTCTTGATTCTGCCGATAAACATTGAAAAACATTTATCGTTTTCACTGCAGCGGAAATCGATCGCATCCAGTCTTTCATTGAGTGTGTATTTCATAAATCTCCCGGCTGAACGGTATGTTCTTAGGATCCCGGGATCTCTGATCCCCATGAGAGGTTCGGGAAAATCTGTACCGAAAGGTTTGAGTTCTTCCATATCCTTCAGGAGATCGAAACCGAACTCATCCTGATCCATGACGATCACATCCCTGGTCTGTTCCTCAAGCAGAATTTCATGGCCGGAAATATAGTTCAGAAGATCATCAAGCCGGTCTGCCTCCAACGATAGTCCTACCGCATTTTCATGCCCGCCGTAAGTCAGAAACAGATCTTCGGCCTGTTTCAGGTACAGATAAAGATCGCTTCCCTTCGGGCTTCTTCCGGATCCTTTCAGTTCTTCACCGTTTCTTGCCAGTACAATGACAGGTTTCTGATACTCGTACATCATCCGGTTGGCGATCAGGCCGCACAATCCTTCTTTAAAAGCTTCAGAACAAACCACGATCACATTCCGGCTGCTGTCGCATGTCCTTTCGGCAAGCGCAGACATCTGTCTGGTCATTTCCTTGCGTGTCCTGTTTATTTCTTCGATCCTGTTCAGATAGATCATGCATCTGCTGCTGGCATCCAGCAGATATCTCACAACATAGTTGACGTTCATCCTGTCATCCAGTCTGGATACGGCATTGATCTTAGGAATGACCTGATAAGACAGAGTATCGTAATCGATTTCATCCGTTCCGGCAAGATATCTGATCGGAAGTATCTCTTCTTCATTCAGCAGTCTGAGCATTTCTTTCATCAGATAACGGTTGTAGCCGTATACCGATACCATGTCCGCAAGTGTTGCCAGTCCGCCGTATACGGTTGTTAAAACATCATAACGGAAGCTGTTTGAAAGCAGGCAGCAAATTCCTCCGGCGCACATGTCGGCGTATTGATCCGGAAACAGATCCGGGTGCAACCAGGCGTCCGCCTTAGGAGATTCACTGTATTCGTGGTGATCGATGATCAGGACTTTTATTCCCGTTTCCCTGGCTTTTGAAAGCTGTATATTCGCTGTGATGCCGTTGTCGACGCACAGTATGACCTCAAATCCGTTCTCTATCGCCGTATCGACGATCCTTTCGCTGATACCGTAGCCGTCCCTGCTGCGTGAAGGAATATAGTAATTGTTTCTGATCTGCAGATCATCCAGAAGACGTTTCATGATTACGGTTGCACAGATCCCGTCGCAGTCGTAATCCCCAACAATAAAAAATCTTTTATCTTTGTAGGATAAAAGCGTTTCCCTAAAATCTTTTAGAACTTCCAGATCATAATCCGGAAGAAAATGCGATGTATCCAGTCTTTCCGGATCGATTCCGTTGATCCTGCATACTCTTTCCTTCAGACTGAGATCATCTGTATTGAAGCGGTATTTCATAGCAGCGAGATACCGATAAACAGGCCTATTACTGACAGTACGAACTGTACCAGATAGAATATCAGTACGATCTTTGTTTCTTTATAGCCCTTGATCACGAAAGCGTAGTGGATCGGCGTATAGGAGAATACTCTTTTATGGAACACTCTGACCATGAACTGCTGCAGACAGACACAGAACATTTCTACGACAAATACGCCCCCGATCACAAACAGGGCAACGGTCTGGTCCATCATCAGTCCCAGAGAGGCAAAAAGAGCTCCCAGGGCGAGGGATCCGCTGTCTCCCATGAAGATCCTGGCAGGATGGAAATTGAAGCGCAGATAGCCTAAAAGACCGGCCAGAATGCAGATCAGGAATAAAGAAAGATGACGGTTCCCTTGAAGCAGCAGAAGGATTACAAACGGGATCAGGGCAATAAACGATACGCCTGCGCATAAGCCGTCCATGCCGTCTGTGAAGTTTACGGCATTGGCTT
>JAFZQL010000155.1 GCA_017620435.1 Erysipelotrichaceae bacterium | reverse complement strand
TTGCAGTTTTCTTCGTTGAACTTCTTGGTGAATTCTTTTGCATATTCGATCGGCATCGTAGATACATCGGCTTCTCCGGTCAGGATCTTTGCAGCCTGCAGACCGGTCGCAAATCCGAGATCATAGTAGCTGATCGAGAGTGTCGCAACGCCGCAGCTTCTGGCAATGCCTTCTTCTCCGGCAACTACCGGAACGCTTGCCGGAAGAACGATGTTGGCGATCGCTTCCGTGTTGGATGCTGCAGTGTTATCTGTCGGGATGAAGATCACATCGCTGTTGTCGCAGGCATTCTGCGTAACCGATGCGATATCATTGGTATCCGTAAACGAGAATTCTTTTACATCAAATCCCAGCGTTTTCAGTTCTTTGCTGATAACTTCTACCTGGTAAGCGCTGTTGGACTCAGATGAGCAGAAAATGATACCGACAGTCTTTGCTTCAGGGAACAGTTCCTTGATCATAGCAGCCTGTGATTCCAGCGGAGCCAGATCGCTCGTACCGGAAACGTTTCCGCCTACCGTTCCGTTCCAGTTGTCGACTTCCAGAGCCGATGCATAATCGGTAACACTGGTGCCGAGGATCGGAATATCTGCAGTCGCTGCGGCGGCAGCCTGCAGAGCAGGTGTCGCGTTGGCCATGATCAGATCAACGCTGGCTGATACAAAACCGTTGACGATCGTCGTGCAGTTCGCCGGTTCGCCGGATGCGTTCTGAACATCTACCTTAACATGTTCCTTGCCAAGTTTCTGTTCCAGGGCATCGACAAAGCCCTGGGTAGCAGCATCGAGCGCTTCGTGCTGGACAAGCTGAACGACGCCAACCTTAAATATTTTTTCGCTTCCGTCGCCATCTACCGGTTCTTCGGTTTTCTGACAGCCAAACAGCATAAACGCACACAATACAGACAATAAGATACACAATACTTTTTTCATAACTCTCTCCTTTAAACAAAAAAACGTCCTCTACAAGGACGATCCAGTCGTGTTACCACCTTTTTTCACTGACATATCGCTATGTCAGCCTCACTCGGCCACCAGCATGGCCTTAGCCTGTAACGGGACTCCCCGTAATATCCTACTTCGTTCAGATATTCACTCAGTAATGTATTCTCAGCTGATCTTTACGACTGTTTTCACCGGACACAGCCTCTCTGCAGTAAAGCTTCAGTGATACTGTTTACCTCAAAGTTTGTAACTGATACCATTGTATGAAAACAATGAAAAAATGTCAATAATTATTTTCTGAAAATATTTTCAGTCCGAGATACACATGATAGAGTCATGGAAAAGAGGCAGAAAGATATATCCCTGTTTCTGTAGTCCCTCAATGATATCCGGCAATGCAATCAGCGTATTACGGGAATAGTCATGCATCAGGACGACAAGTATGTCTTTGCCCTGTGTGCTGTTGAGAACATTGGCAGCATATTCTTCTGGCGGAAGAGAATACTTTCCATCCCCTGTCATCGCGTTCCAGTCAACATAGGCATAGCCTGCTTTAAATACTTCCTGCTTAACTTCCGGGATACGGTAGGCTGTTCCTGTGCCGCCCGGAAAACGCATAACTGTTGTCGTGTAACCGTAACGGTCATAGATGAATCTCCTGTTTCTAAGCAGATCATTCATGAACACTTCAAGAGACTGATAGATCCCTTCTTCGCCAAGCTTATGAGATGCGGTATGGTTTCCCAGCGTATGACCGTTTTCGATGATTCTTCTGTAGATCCTGTCATAGCTCTCGTCCTGTTCCACATAGCCGGTTTCACTGCATTTCATTAATGAGAAGAAGGTTGCCGGAATATCGTATTCCTCCAGAACATCAAGGAAACTTTCGCTGAGAAGATACGGGCCGTCATCAAAAGTCAGATAGGCGATCTTGACATCGGTTTCGCCGTTTCGGATCTTCTTTTCCAGCTCTGAAGCCATTGCGAAGTATTTCTCTTTGGTTTTGATCAGCTCCTCTTCCGCATCTGCATAGATCAAATATTCCTCTTGCTGCCGCAGAAATTCATCCTTTCTGTTTTTCTTTTGCGTATTCTCGACATCGATCAGCTGATCCAGATGAGAGATCTCCCTTTTTAAGGCCGTGTTTTCTTGCCACAAGAAAAACCACTTGATTCCGGAAATCAAGACGAGAACTCCAAGTATCACGGCAATCAGGATCAGTCCAGTGCTTCTTTTAATGTTTCCAGTCTTCTTCTCCATAGATCCAGCTGTTTTGCTTCATCCTTGTTTTTTACTTCTTCCAGTTTTTCCGCTAGCTGATTATACTCACTGTCCAGCTCCTTCAGTTCGTTTCTGCTCTGCTCAACGAGTTTCTCTTTCAGAAACAGTTCGGATTGAAAAGACCTGTTTCTGTTATATGAAGTATAAACAAAAACTGAAAAGATAATCAGAACAGCTATTTCAAGGATAATAAACTTTTTCATGACTATGATTTCCTGCGCTTAAGCGCAGATGTTCTTAACTGTATTATACATTTATCCATTGGATTCATATACTTTACTTTTCTTTCTTTCTCTTTCGGTCCATGAAATGGTATTTATGTTAGAATAATAAAGATATAAGGAGAAAAGATATGAATATTGAGGAAAAACTGGTACAGACGATCACCGGGATCGTAGTAGAAAAATACGACATTACTCCTGAAGACGGGATGATCATGGTCGAGATCCCGAAAGACAACAGCAATGGCGACTATTCCACAAATATAGCCATGCGTCTTACCAAGATTCTGAGAAGACGTCCTCAAGAAATCGCACAAGAAATCAAGGAAGAACTGCTGAAGCGTCTTGACAACGTTCAAAGCATCGATATTGCCGGACCGGGCTTTATAAACTTCTG
>JAFZQL010000154.1 GCA_017620435.1 Erysipelotrichaceae bacterium | reverse complement strand
GACATCGGAAAGGGTGAAGAAAAAAAGATCAGCAGGACAATCGAAGCATACGAAAGAGTCGCCGATGAAGTGGCCGGACTGAAGCCGGATACTATCATCGTCAGTTCTCCGCATTCGATCATGTATGCGGATTACTTTCATATTTCTCCCGGAGAAAAAGCGAAAGGATCTTTCAAGAGATTCCATGCGGGGAACGTAGCGTTTGAAGAGACCTATGACAGCGAACTTACGGACAGGATATGCGCTTATGCCGAGGAAGATGAATTTCCAGCCGGAGTTCTGGGAGAAAGAGATCCGGAGCTCGATCACGGCACGATGGTTCCGCTGTATTTCATCCGTCAGAAATATCAGGGAGGAAAGATCGTCCGCATCGGACTGTCTGGTCTTCCGTTAAGCGATCATTACCGTCTGGGCATGTATATCGCAAGGGCAATAGAGGATCTGAACAGGAAAGTCGTTTTTATCGCCAGCGGCGATCTCTCGCACAAGCTGCAGGAATATGGTCCCTACGGTTTTGCGAAAGAAGGTCCGCAGTATGATCGCAGGATCATGGATGTCTGCTCCAGAGCGGCTTTCGGAGAACTTTTCGATTTCGACGAGGTCTTCTGCGAGAAGGCGGCCGAGTGCGGGCATCGTTCTTTTGTTATGATGGCAGGAGCTTTTGACGGAATCACCGTTAAGGCAGAAGCGCTTTCCCACGAAGACGTGACCGGTGTGGGATACGGAATCTGCACCTTCTATCCGCAGGGAAAAGATGAAGGAAGGCATTTCCTTCAGGAACACGAAAAGAAAATGGAAGCTCAGATCAGGGAAAGAAGAGAGAATGCCGATGCCTATGTACGGCTGGCTTACGATGCCGTGGATTACTACGTCCTGCACCGCAGGTATCTGCCTCTCCCTGAAGATATTGATGAAGAACTGATCAACAGAAAGGCAGGAGCCTTCGTATCCATCCACAAGGAAGGACTGCTTAGAGGATGCATCGGCACGACAGGACCGACTAGAGAAAACGTCGCCCTGGAGATCATCGGAAATGCCGTAAGCGCCTGTTCCAGAGATCCGCGTTTTTTGCCAATCAGGGAAGAAGAACTGAAAGATCTGGAGATCAGCGTCGATGTGCTGGGTGAAACGGAAGATATTGCTTCGCCGGATGAGCTGGATGTGAAACGCTACGGCGTCATCGTCAGCTGCGGAAACAGAAGAGGACTACTTCTGCCGGATCTGGACGGCGTGGATACGGTGGAACAGCAGATCGATATCGCCAGACAGAAGGGTGGTATTAAAGAAGATGAGGAATACACCCTGCAGCGTTTTGAAGTGGTCAGGCACTATTAGGAAAGGAAAATATGGCTGTCTGTGAAGTCTGTTTCAGACATTGTGAGATCAAAGAAGGAAATCTTGGTTTCTGCAAGGCCAGGACCTGTAAAGAAGGGAAGGTGATCCCGTACAACTACGGAAAGATCACATCGCTTGCTTTGGATCCGATCGAGAAGAAACCGTTAAAAAGATTCTATCCGGGTTCCAGGATCATCTCCATAGGAAGTTTCGGCTGTAACCTTCGCTGTCCGTTCTGTCAGAACAACGAAATATCCTGGTCGGATGAAGTTCTTCTGATGGCGGATCAGGCTTCTTTTCTGTCTCCGGAAGAGCTGGTAAAGATCGCTTTGAAATATCGGGAGTACGGCAATATCGGCGTCGCTTACACCTACAACGAACCCCTGGTGGGCTACGAGTATGTCAGGGACTGCGCAAGGCTGGTGCAGGAAGCCGGGATGAAGAACGTCCTTGTCAGCAACGGTACGGCGGAACTTTCCGTTCTGGAAGAGATTCTTCCTTATATCGATGCGATGAACATCGATCTGAAAGGTTTTACGGATGAATACTATACAGGCCTGCTGAAGGGGAACCGCGGGCAGGTGATGGCTTTTATTGAGGAAGCGGTAAAGCATTGCCACGTCGAACTGACGACGTTGATCATCCCGGGAGAAAACGATACCGTGGAAGAGATGAAACAGATGTCCGCCTGGATCGCATCCCTGGAAAACGGAAGAGATATCCCCCTGCATGTTTCCCGTTTCTTCCCTTGTTTCCATATGAGGGATCGGAGCGCGACGGATGTGAAAAAGGTCTATGAACTGGCGCAGATTGCCAGAGAAAACCTGGAATACGTCTATACCGGAAACTGTTAGAAAAACATTGAAGAAAACGATTATAATAAACGAGAAAGACGGAGAAAGAAGATGAAGAAACTGTTGATTGTTGTGGCTGTGCTGCTATGTTTCCTGACGGGATGCCAGAAGAAGGAAGAACCCGTGGAAGACTATGATCTCGATTATCTTGTTCTGGTTAACAAGCTTAATCCATTGCCTAAAGACTGGGAAGAAAAGATCAGGACGGTCAGTTTTGTCAATTCCATCGGCGATACCGTCGAGGTGGAACAGAAGGCCTACGATGCCTATCTGCAGCTGAAGGAAGAACTGGAGAAGGAAGGGATCTATGTGGATCTGGATTCGGCCAGAAGGACTCTGGCCCAGCAGCAGCAGATCATCGAGGATTTCACGAAACAGTACGGTGCGGACTATACTGCCAAAGTCGTTGCCGTTCCGGGCTATTCCGAGCATCATACGGGACTGGCTCTGGATCTTTATCTGATCATCGACGGCGTGGATGTGATCGAGAACGAAGACATGGTGCAGTATCCGGAGATATGGGCGAAGATCCACGAGAAACTGGACGACTACGGTTTTATCCTGCGTTATCTGGAAGGCAAGGAACACATCACGGGTTATGCCTATGAACCTTGGCATATCCGTTATGTCGATGATAAAGAAATCGCAAAGGAAATCATGGACAAGGGTATGACGCTGGAAGGATATCTGGGTGCTGCAAAAGAGACTGATGTGAGTCTGGATTATGGGGATAGTGTGCTGTATACGAAAGAAGAGCTGGACGAGGTATTAACCAGGATCAAGTGTCAGTTCGCTTCCTGGAAGGGCGTCGAACTCAACGCTTTGAAATACGCCGGAGACGAGTGTGCCAGCAAGGCGAATCTGGACTGGGTGAATTCTCTGGAAGGCGGAGGCAGCTATCTGAAGGCTATCGAGATCCTCAGCACTTTCCATACGCCGAAGGAAGGCTACGGAACTCTGGAAGCCGATCAGACATACGAAGACTATCAGTGGTGGCTGGCCTGCGGACCGGACGGCGACTGGGACATCGTTTCTTTCGGTTATTAGAAGCTTTACCGGTTTTATCAAAAAGATCCCTGAACAAGGGATCTTTTTGATTTATGTTAGAATAGTGCTAAATATTTAAAGGGGGAAGGGGGCATGAGAAAAGACGCCAGAAGAGTAGATGTAACGACATTGATGCAATGCTGCATCGATCTGAAACCGACCAGAAAAGAGAATGAGGTCTTCATCAACAGGAAGATCGATATCACGAAGCTGGTCGAATACATGGAGAAATGCAAGGCGGAAGGAAAGAAGTATACCTATTTCCACGCTTTTATGACGGCTATCGCCAAGGTCATCTATCATCGTCCGAAGCTGAACCGTTTCGTCGCCAACCGGCACATGTACGAACACAAGGATATTCAACTGTCTTTCGTGGCGAAGGTGGCTTTGGATGACAAGGCAGAAGAACTGATGCTGGTGATTCCGATCGATGAAAACGACAACATGGATTCGATCGCCGCCAAGATCGCCGGAAAGGTGGAGAAACTGCGCTCCGCGCAGGTAGAAATGGAAGGAGCGAACTCGACCGCCGATTTTCTGGGTAAACTGCCAAACATCATCAGAGTACCGATCTTCTTTCTGATCAAGATTCTGGGGAAATACGGCATGCTTCCGGCATCCATTACCGACAACAACATTTATTTCACCAGCATGATCATCTCCAATCTGGGATCCATCCGCTGCGGAGCCATCTATCACAACCTGGCTGACTTCGGAACCTGTTCTTCGCTTACCACCATCGGCGAGATCTCCGATGAGGTCGTCGTCAATGAAAAAGGGAAGCAGGAAGTCCGGAAGGTCTGCGAATTCGGCGTCACTCTGGATGAAAGAATCGCCGACGGCTTCTACTTTGCCAGATCGGTTGCCATGATCGAACAGATCCTGCAGGATCCCGTCCTGCTGGAGGAACCTGTCAGTAAGCCCATCGCATAGCTTTCTGCTATACTGAAAGCAGAGGAAAAGAATATGTACTATCTGATCGAACAGACATTAAGACCCGTAAGCGAAGAAGAATACAGAAAAAGCCGGAAAGCGCGTGTAACCGTTTTAAACCGGAAAGAATGGGAAAAGAAAAAGAAGGATCTTCCTTTTACCATGGAGATCGACAGGGAACTGGAACAGATGCTGACAACAGAAGCGAACGTTAACTTCGATTCTTTGTCCGGAACTTTCTCGATTCCCGATCGTTCCAATCTGGACAACGAGGACTTCCGTTTTGCCTATGCCCTGAACAAGAGGAACGTCGTTTTTGTCGATGACAGCGGTTATGTGAAGAATGCTCTTGAAGAAATCATCAGGACCAAGAAATGGAATACGCCTTGTCTGGAAAGATTCTTTTACGATTTTCTGGACCAGAT
>JAFZQL010000153.1 GCA_017620435.1 Erysipelotrichaceae bacterium | reverse complement strand
TGGACATTATCAGTTCCCGCAGTTCTATCCGTAAATTCACTGCCGCATCGATCCCTGAAGATGTATGCAGGACCTTGATTGAGGCAGGTCTCCGGGCTCCTACGGCAACCAACAGACAGGAGATTCATATCTCGGTAACAGCCGGCAGCAATCCGATCCAGCAGGAGATACAGAATGATCTGAAACCCGACGCCGAAGTCAACTTCTACTTCAATGCTCCGCTTGTCTTCTATCTCTCCGGAGCCGACGATTTCAGGTGGAGCGATGTCGATGCCGGTATTGCTGTTGAAAACATCCATCTTGCCGCTGCGGCCATGGGTTTAGGAAGCGTTATTCTCGGCTGCGTAAGAGAAGTCCTGAACGGAGAAAAGAAAGCCTATTACGATAAAAAACTGGGCATTCAGGATGGATACAGTTTCCGTGTTGCGATTGCGATCGGTTATCCGGACACAGAAAAACCGCAGCACAGTTTCGACTTCGACAGAAATGTCAGCATGGTCGGATAGCCATTGAATTCATATTCATAGGATCCGATCTGACGATTGAAAAACGGTCATTACTGACCGTTTTGTTTGTTTCTGCGGATATAACGCAGCTGACAGGTATCTCCTCCTTTTGCGATCGTCGAAGGCAGATCCAGTTCACAGCCGAAGCACGAACCGATCCCTCTGTCTCCACACATCGCATGGTCGCACATCAGGGCGATTTCCTCGTCGCTGCAGCCCTGTTTCTGCCAGGCCTTGACCAGAGGACAGTAGTGGAAGTCGATATCCAGATGATCATCATCGCAGCGCAGGATCTTCATCTCGAAGACCTGTCTGGCAAAGAAACCGAACAGAGCTTTCTTCAGCCCCCTCAGAGATTCACCCATGCCTCCTTTTTTCTTCAGCAGGTTTCCCTGATAGACGCCGCATCTGCGTATGGCATCCGGCACATAATCCTTCGGATCCAGACCTTTCTTTTTCGCTTCATCCGTCAGCAGATACATCCATAAAGCGCGGTGTTCCAGCTGTTCCCTGATCCCGACGATCAAAGGATTCTTTATCCTTGCTTCATTCTTAATGATACTCATATTCATACCTCTTTTTACTGATTATACCATCTATATTCCCAGCAGCATCCTGTCGTTGTCCAGATCCTTTCCCTGTCTGTTTCTGAAGGAGAGGATCAGATCTTCGACTGTGATGTTTTTCTGAGTGCTTTTATCAATCGTCTGGATGATCCTTCCCTGATCCATCATGACGATCTTGTTGCCGTATTCGATAGCCTTGTTCATGTCGTGGGTGATCATCAGACAGGTGATGCCGTTGTCTTCCACAATCCTGCAGGTCAGTTCCATGACTTTTTCCGCACTTCCGGGATCCAGAGCCGCGGTGTGCTCATCCAGAAGCAGCAGCTGTGGCTTATTCACGGTAGCCATCAGCAGACCCAATGCCTGTCTTTGTCCTCCTGAAAGCAGTCTTACCGGTGTATCCATCCGCTTGTCCAGATCCATGTCCAGTTCTTTCAGCTTCTCCCGGAAGTAATCCCGGTCGTTTGCCGTGATCCTGGAAAACATGCCCTTGTTCATGCCGGCAAGCGCGAGGTTTTCGATAATGCTCATATCCGGAGCGGTAGAAGCCATAGGATCCTGGAACAGATGACCGATCTTCTTGGCCCGAAGATTGCTTTTGACATAGGTGATATCCTGGTCTTCCAGAACTATCCTTCCGGAATCGACGAAGAACGATCCGCCGATTGCATTGAATAGGGTAGACTTTCCGGCGCCGTTGGCGCCGATGATGGTAATGAAGTCTCCGTCCTCGGCGATCAAAGACAGATCATCCAGGGCTTTCTTGGCGTTGACGGAGTTGGGATCAAACGTCTTGGAGATTCTTTCTATCCTCAGCATGTTCCTTCCTCCTTCCGCATCTGTTTCTTTTCCTGATATCGGCGATAGAAATAAGGGAAAGAGATCGCCAGCGCCACGATCAGGCTGGAGATCAGTTTCAGCATGAAAGCCGGAACATTCAGTCTTAACGACAGGGCATAGATGATTCTAAAAACAAAAGATCCCAGAACGCAGCAGCAGATCTTGACAAGCATCGGGCTGTCGTGCCGGTAGAAGATCCTGCCGATCAGAAGCGATGCCAGAGCGATCGTCAGGATTCCCGATCCGATATCGATGCTGGAAGACTTCTGATACTGTGCCAGCAGGCAGCCGGAAAGGGCACAAATGCTTCCGGAAACAGCCAGGGCGATCATCGTCATTCTGTCCGCGTCGACGGAACTGGAAGCCACCATGATCCGGTTGCTGCCGGTAGCCCGTATTGCCAGACCCAGCTTGGTTTTCAGAAACCAGTTCAGGAACAGAATCATCAGCATGACAAACAGCAGGATCACGATGATGCGGTAATAGGACGAAAGAAAGCCTTCTCTTAACAGATCTTTGCAGAAAGTAAAGACCGTATCCGTTTTATTCAGGTTTACCAGAGAGGCATTCCCCATGACGGCGATATTAATGGAATAAAGAGCCGTATTGACTATTATTCCGGCCAGCAGAGAATCGATCCCCATCTTCCACTGCAGAAAAGACACCGTAATACCCGATAATGCTCCTGCCAGCATGGCGGCAGGGATGGACAGATACGGATGTCCCTGCAAAGCTACGACAGCTCCTACGGAAGCGCCGAAGGTAAAACAGCCGTCCGTAGAGAGATCGCAGATATTCAGCATCTGATAGCTTAGAAACAGGGCCAGTACGGCGATCGCATTGATCAGACCCAGTTCCAGAGCGGTAGAAATGATTCCGGACATCTTAATCAAAGCTTTCTGCCGTCAGGATGGACTGTACTCTGGTGCATAACGGGGCGAAAAGTCCGGCGATTTCTTCATAGTCGTAACCGAGCAGTTCACAGGTCTCGCTGTTGATGGTTGCTGTGCCGTTGTCGAAGGTCCTGACCGGCAGGGATGCGATATTCTGGCCCTTCACCAGAACCTCAAAAACCATGTCTGCGGTCTCTTTTCCCAGATTGGCATAATCGACTCCGTAACCCAGGAAAGCCCCGTTCAAGGCAAAGGAATCGGCTCCTGTGAAGTGCGGGATGCCTGCTTCGATCAGATCTTCGTAGATCGTCAGCTGAGCTTCCATGACGGTGTTGTCCGTAGGGGTAAAGACGGCCTCCACCTTCTCCTGGATCAGCGCCTGTACCGCCAGCTGTATCTCGGTGACGTTGGTTCCGCATTTCTCGATCACTTCGATCCCTTTATCGCCAAGGATCTTCTTTGCATCGGATATCGGAAGCAGGGAAGCATCCTGACCCGCATCATACAAAAGACCGACTTTCCTGATTTCAGGATTCAAAGCCAGGATCAGATCCAGTACAGCGGAAGTATCCAGAAAATCGCTGGTTCCCGAAAGATTGTCCCCCGGAATCTCCAGAGAATCTACCAGTCCCGCACCCAGCGGATCGCTGACTGCCGCAAAGATCACCGGGATCTTCTTTTCTTCCGTAGCCGCCTGCATCCCCATGGCGACAGGCGTGGCGATCGCCACCATGAGATCCTTGTCTTCCGCAATGAAATCGCTGATGATCTGATTCATGATCGAAGCGTCGGCATTGCAGTTCTGATAGTCGATGCGGAATTCTACGCCGTTTTCTTCGCTCAGGACTTTCAGCCGATCTCGGATATTGTCCACGATCTGATTCAGCGAAGCATCATCCACGTAGTTGCATATTCCTATTTCATAAACGGTTGCATCACTTTCTTCGTTCTTCTGTGCGCATCCATATATACCTAAAACCAGTAAACAAACAAGCATTATTCTTATTATCTTTTTCATCGTTTCTTCCTCCTTTTCAACGTTTCATATGACAGTTTTCGATCTGTTTCGCCATCGTTTGTTCATAGGTATCCTCCTTTCGGGATAAAAAAACCTGTCCTAAACAATGCTAGGACAGGATGTAAGATTCCTGCGGTGCCACCTGGCTTGATATCCTAAGATATCCACCTCAACGCATACTGACATATGCTGATCCTTTTCACGGCGGATCGACCCGTCTTGCATACTCCGGATAACCGTTTCTGTTCGCCCTCGAAAGTCCATTCGGTTCTGTCCATGTTACCGGTTTGCACCATTCACCGGCTCTCTGTAAGCATGAAACAGGACTTACTTACTCTTTCTCATCGGTTTATACAAATGTAAAACACAATACATGCAGCTGTCAAGTCTTATGCAGTGTTGACAAGTGTTATATACTGTTATATACTGTTATACACAAGGAGTCCGGGATATGAAAATGATTATCAGCAACAGCAGTTCTGTTCCCATCTATCAGCAGATCAAGAACTGCATCATCGACCAGATCATGAACGGAGATCTGTCTGAAGACGATCCAATCCCTTCGATCAGAAGTCTGGCCCAGGAGATCAGGATCAGCGTCATGACGATCAAGAAAGCCTACGATGAGCTCGAACAGGAAGGTTATATCATTTCCAGACAGGGGAAGGGCAGCTATGTGGCTCCCAAGAATACGGGACTGGCGAAGGAAAAGGCACAGAAGGATATTGAAGCGCATCTTTCCAAGATACTACAGATCGCGGAAAGTTTCGATATCGACAAAAAAGAGATCCTGGATGTCTTTGAACTGATGTGTAGAGGTGATGAAAATGAATAATGCGATTGAAATAAAAGATCTGGTAAAGAAATATCCGGGTTTCACTCTGGGAGAGATCTCCTTGGAGATTCCGCAGGGTATCATTGCCGGACTGATCGGCGAAAACGGAGCAGGCAAGACGACCCTGATCAAGTCGATCATGGATGTGGTCAGGAAGGATCAGGGTGAAGTGTTTATCCTTGGTAGAGAAGCAGGATTATCGAAGGAAGAAATCGGCGTTGTTTTCGACAACAGTTTCTTTCCGGAGATCCTGACGCCGGCCAACATCGATTCCGTCATGAAAGATGTATACAAGAACTGGGACAGCCCGCTGTTTGAACAGTATCTGGAGTCTTTCTCCATCAAGAAGGATCAGAACCTGAAGACCATGTCCAAAGGCATGCGCAAGAAGGTGGAGATCGCCACGGCTCTTTCCCACCATCCGAAACTGCTGATCCTGGATGAACCGACCGGCGGTCTGGATCCGATCGTCCGCAACGAAGTCCT
>JAFZQL010000018.1 GCA_017620435.1 Erysipelotrichaceae bacterium | reverse complement strand
TGACCACGGCGGAACCGAATCCGATGCCGATCAAAGCGTGAAGAGGGGGTTTGGCTAATTCTACTTCTTTCGTGCTCTGGAATAAGCCTTTCTTTTCAATGACTGTTCTCTTGTATTTCTTAACCTCTTTAGGAGGATATTCATTGAACATGAGAACGAAAGCTGCATTCGTATCTGTCAGGATATTCCGGAAAGCGTTGTCGCCTTTCAGTTTTCCTAAATCATCCAAAGAAGCAGCTGATCTTCCATGGCCCATGTGATCATGTCCGAACGCCAGATAGCCGCGGTATGCAAAGCTTTCCAAGATTCCCGCATAGATCCCGATATGTTCATAGGTATCATGAACGATCTGCACATATCCCTTGATCTCTTCGGCAGGAAGGTAAGCCAGCACATGGATCTGATCGATGCCGTTGGCACTGGGAAAGGATAACTCTTTCTTTTCTACTTTTTTCATTTCTTCTTGTCCCTGTTACGGAAATAGACGACCATAAAAAACAGTATGATCACCAGCAATGAGATCACTGCACGCTTGGGATTGAACTCGTCGACCCACAGCAGCTTCTTCAGATGATCCGAACCATCGAAGCCAAATGCTTCATGCATGGTTAAAGTAAAACCATCAGAAATGAAATAATAGATGATCAGTGTCAGTACGGCAACTTCCAAGATCAGAACGATTTTCTTTGGTGATGTTTCAGACTTCATGATCCGTTAATTTAACAGGTTTTTCATTCCTTCGACCAGGAATTTCGCTACCACAGAACCCGGGTCGATGATGCCGACAGAGTCTTCGCCTCTGAAAGCGATCCTGCCATGTTTGCCGACCATGTTTTTAGCATCTTCGACACCCTTGACCGCCGCCTCATAAGCAACTGTGATCCCTGTCTTGACATCTTCTACATTCTCCAGAGCCCGCACTGCCGGCATGATGCCATCCAGGAAAGTTTTTTCGCCTTCCTTGGCCTGGCCGATATTCTGCACGCCTTCGCCGATCCCCTGCAGGATCGTGTAGCAGTCTCCCGGTTCCAAAGCTTCTTTGCCTCTCAGTTTCTTGCCGGCATTCATCATTCCTGCCGAAAGCAAGGTACCCATCGAAGAAGAAGCGACACTATTGAAATACTTGCCAGCCTGGAACAGCAGCTTGCCGACATCTTTTTCCGCGTTTTCTGCGACAAATACGCTGGTCTTGGAAAAGCCATCATTCATGACCAGACCCAGATCGGCATCGCCGGCAACGGAATCCAGTTCCGTCAGGTATTCGATATTTTCATTAAAGATCTTTGCCCATTCGGCAAATAATTCAGCGACTGTAAACATAGAAGTTCCTACTTGGCGAACTGCTTGAACATGATCGCATCTGCTTCGGCATCGAGATAATGTTTGATCTCATCATCGAGCTTCAGCACAGAAATCGACAGACCCGCCATTTCCAAAGAAGTCGCAAATTCACCGACATAAGTCCGGTAAGTCTTCAAGCCTCTTTCATTGACGATCTGAGCGACCTTGCGGTTGACCAGGTACTGTTCCTCCAGCGGAGTTGCACCTAAGCCATTGATCAGGACAGCGATCTCGTCGTTCTCTTTAAGAGCCAGATCATCCAGTACCGGCGGAAGCATTTCAGAGACGATCTCATCAGCCGGAGCCAGTTTGCCTCTTCTGATGCCCTGCTCGCCATGGATACCCATGCCGATTTCCATCTCGTCATCGCCGATTTCAAAGCTAGGATGGCCGATACGCGGAACTGTGCAAGGCGTGAAAGCGACACCCATGGTGGCTGTCTGACCGGCAACCTTGTCGGCAACTGCCTTAACCTCATCCAAAGTCTTCATTTCCGCAGCAGCAGCACCGGCACACTTATAGACAAAGAAAATGCCTGCGACACCTCTTCTGGTGTTCTTTTCGCCCGGAGCGACTCTAGGACCGCTGGCGACATCTTCGCCGGCAATCGTCTGCTCGACACGGATATCGTCCATATCGGCTTCTTCCTTGGCCATCGTGAAGTTGAAAATATCACCATTGTAGTTGCCATAGATGTATAAGACACCGGCACCGTTATCGATCTCCTTAGTGACCGTCAGCATTTCATCGGAACCCGGAGACTGGAACACGCCACCGACCGAGCAGCCATCCAGCATGCCCTTGCCGACATAACCCAGGAACAAAGGAAGGTGTCCGCTGCCGCCACCAGTTGCGATCGCGACCTTGCCCGGAACCTTATGCTTGGTAGCCAGACATCTAAGCTGACCGCCAGCAGGCATGATATCTTCCGGATGAGCGGCATACAAGCCTTCCAGCATCTCTTCGATAAAGTTTTCAGGATCGTTCAAGAATTTCTTCATACGTATTTCCTTTCTTATAAAACACAAGCGCACGTTACGTGCGCTTGGTTTCGTATTTGATGATTGATTAAGCGCCTAAGATCATTAAGCCACCGGCTACCAGAGAAATCAGAGCCAGCACGCCAGTTGTCTTCAACATGCTGTGGTATTTCTTCAGATGCCAGTAAGTGAACATCTGCGCCAGGAACGGCAGCAAGCCAGGTACGATCGCATCGAACAGTACTTCCTGCAGGGAAATAAAGTCGGTTGCTTTCGGAATGTTGACTAAGCATCTGACAGAAACGAAGTCAGCTGCGAAGGAACCCATGACAAACAGACCAAGGATGGAGAAGAAGGTAACGATCTTCTGATAAGCGCCACCGCCCAGGATCTGCTGTGCAGCATTCGTACCGAAGTTGTAGCCTAATCTGTACATCAGACGGCCTTCTGTCGTCCATGTCGTATAAGTAATCAGTGACAGAACGAACGGAGCCCAGACATAGCCCTGCTGACCGAAGCCCATGAAGAAGGCATTCAGCAATGGGTTGATAACTGCATAGTTCAAAGTATCGCCCATGCCGGCGAACGGGCCCATGGTACCGACTTTGATGGAGTCGATCAGTTCGACAGGAATCAGTTCATCTTCAGGCAGGCCCTTCTGGATACCGATTGCTCTTTCTTCTTCCAGAGAAACCAGAACGCCGGGGATAATGCCGCCGAGCATGTTCTCGGTGCAGAAGAAGTCGGTGTGACGTGACAGACCATCCGCAACCAGTTCAGGGTTGTTCGGATAGAGTTTCGGCAGAATAGCGGACATCGTATAAGCGACACCCATAGCCTGCAGACGCTCGACGTTATCAACATGACAGATCGAGAGTCTCCATCTGTTCCAAGCTCTCTGCAGATCTTTCTTGTCCAGGATACGTCCGGTCTGGTCGACTTTCTGTGTCAGGACAGACAGATCGCCAAAGATGCTTCCTTCGCCTTCCTTCTGGGTGAAGACCATGTACAGCCAAGCCAGCAAAGCGCCAAGCAACAGAGCAGCGACAGAGCCTAAACCGGCATATTTAGCGAAGAAGAATCCGGCAGCAAAGAATGGCATCAGATGACCCTTGCCGATAACGACGATGGTCATTGCGAAACCGACAGCAGGCATTAAACCAGCCATCAGGCTCAGGATGTTATCGATTCTTGGTGGGAGGCCGTTCTGCAGGAATCCTAAGGAATCGATTCCCCAGTAAAGAATGATGAACATCGGAATACCGAAGACTGCCAAGTGGAGCAAGTTACCATACAGGAAGATACCTCTGGTCAATCCAGGAATATCGCCTTTGTTACAGCACTTCTCTTCATAGTGCGTGACGAACAGCATCAGTGTTCTGTTCAGAATGTGCAGGTTTGACAGAGTCAGAGCTGCAACGGAAGAGAGCACGATTGCCTGATCGAAGGAGATGCCTTGCGTGATAACTGCTGAAGTAGCGATCGTGCCTGCGGCTGCTTTATCAACCGGAGCGGAGCCACCAACAGAAGTCAAAGCAAGATACAACGGCTGAATCGTAGCACCAACAATAACGCCAGTCCTGAGATCGCCCAGGATGAGGCCTGTCAAAGCAGAGATCATCTGGAGTGTCAGGAAGCTGTAAGTTGCTGGAACATAAGGTTCAGATTTTTCCAATGCATACAGTAATGCGATTAGAATAGCTTGAATAATTGACATAATGTCCCCTTTCTTTGTTTGCGAGAACGAAAGAATAAACTAAACGTGCAGGTAGAATTTGTTCACGCCTCCCTTGCCTGCTTCGATCGCTTTCTCTTCCAGTTCCTCTATAGTACAGGTATCTTTGCAAGGCAATATTTCCAGAAGCATGCCCAGGTTCAGACCTGTAACTAACCGGTAATTGTATCTGCCCAAGACTCTCACACAAGATGTGCAAGGGCTGGCAGCATAAAGATCGACCATAACAAAATAATCGCCTTCAGGATCC
>JAFZQL010000152.1 GCA_017620435.1 Erysipelotrichaceae bacterium | reverse complement strand
TCTGTTCAGGGATCTGTGCCACATTTATTTGTCCTACAAGGCGTTCTATGCCTACGACTACGATCCGCTGTCATTCAAATGGATCGATGCAGATAACTATAAACAGTCCGTCTACATCTATACCAGATATGATGAAGAGAACTGCTTCCTTGTCGTTCTGAACATGAAGCCGATCTCTTATACCGATTACAGGATCGGTGTACCTTTTGCGGGAACATACACCGAACTGATCAATACGGAAAAGGATATCTATTCCGGCTGCAACATGTGCAACTTCAAGCCGATCAGATCAAAGAAAGTCAAGGCGCATGGTCTGCTCAATTCCATTGCGATCGATCTGGCACCTTATGCGGGAATCATCTTCTCGACCAAGATCAAGAAAAAGATTGCCAGAGCCGAAAACAACGATCTGCTGAAACAGGTCGGCATACAGAAATAAACACAGGAGATCTCGATGATCTCCTTTCTTTATCTGCGCAATTTGCTTACCATCACTATGGAGAAATGATAAAATATAGCCATGAGAGAACTGGCTTTCAGATTAAGAAGAGGAGACGATCTCCGTCAGAACATTGAGGAGAAATGCAAAGAAGCAGGTATCAATACTGCTGTTGTTTTAAGCGGTGTGGGATGCGTTTATCAGGCGAAGATCCGTCTGGCGGATGCAAGCAAGTACCTGGAGAAAACAGAAGACTTTGAAATCGTTTCTCTGACCGGTACGGTATCACGCGGCAAGGCTCATATCCACATCTCTTTGGCGGATGAGAAGGGAAACTGTATCGGCGGGCATCTGGAAAAAGGCTGTCTGATCAATACGACCTGCGAGCTGGTTCTGGGTATTCTGGAAGAATACGAAACAAAACGGGAATTCGATCCTAAATCAGGATACGATGAGATCGTTTTTACAAGGATAAAGGAAGGGAAAGACAATGATTAATGTTTATATCATTTCAGGTTTCTTAGGTGCAGGAAAGACCACTTTTATTCAGAAACTGCTGAAAGAAAAGAAATTCGATAAAGTCATGCTTCTGGAGAATGAATTCGGTGAAGTCGGTGTCGACAGCGCTTTTTTTGACAGTTCACTGAAGATCAGAGAAATAAACAACGGCTGTATCTGCTGTTCGCTGCAGGGCGATTTTGAGGATGCCCTGGAAGAGATCGAAGACATGGGCGTAACCGACCTGCTGATCGAACCGTCAGGCGTAGGAAAGCTTTCGGAGATCATCAATGTTATTCGTAAAGACGACGATTTCCGTATCGTATCCCATATCTGCATCGTTGATGTCAAGACCGGCAGAAAGTATCATCTGAATTTCAAGGAATACTTCGATGATCAGGTCAGATCCGCGAATGCGGTCATTCTTTCACATACTGATGTTGCGGATGACGAAACCATCAAAAATGCAGAATCGATCGTCAGAGAACTGAACGGGGAAGCGCAGATCGTCTCTGAACCAATTGACACTTATTCCATCGAAGAACTGCTGGACATCATTGTATCCGGAGGAGATCTGCTTCCGGAAATCGAAGAAGAAGAACATGATCATGAGTATCATCATGAACACCATCACCACGACCACGAGCACGAGCATCATCACGATCATGAACACCACCATCACCACGACGATGACGATGATGATGAACCGTTCAAGAACATGATCCTGCATCCGAAACACCGTTACAGCGAAGAAGAACTTGCCAAGGCTTTGAGTGATATACCGGAAGACATTATCCGTATCAAAGGCTATGTATTCGCTGCAGGAGGCATGCTGTATTTCAACTATGTACTGAATGAGTATCATATCTTTGCCGGAGCAGAGAAAGAAGAAGCCCTGGTTTCGATCATCGGTACGGAAATCGATCACGAACTCTTTGAGGAGCTTTTCCATGATTAAGCCGGTATATGTTTTTTCCGGCTTTCTGGATTCCGGAAAAACACAGGCGATCAAGGAAACGCTGTATAATCCCCGTTTCAACGAAGGGGAATCCTCGCTGATCATTTGCTTTGAACAGGGAGATGTAGTTTATGATGAAAAATTTCTGAAAGCGACCAATTCCCAGGTCATATATATGGATTCCATCAGGGATCTGACCATCGAGAAGCAGAAAGAGATTGACCGGAATTACCGTGTCGAAAGGATATTTCTGGAACTCAACGGGATGGAAGATGACAACATCCTTTATGAGACAGGGTTTATTCGTAACTGGGAACTTGCTCAGACACTGACGACGATCGATGCCTCCCGTTTCAATCTGTATATGACAAACATGCGACAGTTCATGTACAATCATGTGGTAAATGCGGAAGTTGTCATCCTGAACCGTTCCGATGATGTCGATAAACGTTATCTGCGAAACAACCTGAAGTCGATCAATCAGTACATTGAACTGATTTATGAAGACAAGGACGGCAACGTCACCAACAAGATTGAAGATGAACTGTTTGATACTTCCAAGGATCTGGATATCAGCGACATCGATTACGGTCTGTGGTTTATGGATGCGATCGACAACCCTCAGAAATACGATCATAAGAAACTGAGCATTAAAGTAAGATATGTCGGAGATATCGAAGGATATCCGGATGTTCTGATGATGGGCAGGAAAGCCATGGTGTGCTGTGCTGCAGATACCACCGATATCGCTTTGCCTTGTTTCAATCTGAAAAAGAAGGATATCGATGAAAAGAAATACTATTATCTCAGTGGAACTGCCCGCTGTGTTGAGA
>JAFZQL010000151.1 GCA_017620435.1 Erysipelotrichaceae bacterium | reverse complement strand
TCCTGAAGGAACTGAAAAACAGCAGGGAATACAAAGATATTCCGGTCATCATGGCTACAGCAAAGACCAGCGAATACGACAAGATCACCGGCCTGGACATGGGCGCGGATGATTATCTTTCCAAGCCGTTCGGGATGATGGAGATGGTATCAAGGATCAAAGCTGTCTTAAGAAGAAGCAGAAACAATGTTCCATCGGATATCGTTTCCTACAAGGATATCGAGATCGACAAACTGAAGCGCAGCGTGAAACATGATGATGCGATCTTGAACCTGACTTTGAAGGAATACGAGCTGTTACTATTGCTGTGCGAGAATCCGGGGATCGTTTTTTCAAGGGACCAGCTGCTGGAGAAGATCTGGGGCAGCGATTATCTGGGTGAATCAAGAACGATCGATGTGCATATCGGGACCCTTAGAAACAAGCTGGGAGATGCAGGAGACGACATACGTACGGTTCATGGCGTCGGATACTGCCTGAAGGAAGTTGAGGATGGCCAATAAGATATTCCGAAGCATTCTTCTGGTGGCGATCGTCGTGCTGACGGCAACGGCTGTTTTTGTTATTGATGAAATGTATAAGACTTTTGTTTCGTCTCAGCTTGATGTCCTGAAAGCGGAAACAAGGATCATCGCGTATGGAATCGAAAAAGATGGGATCGAATTCATAGACGGGCTTGACAAAACCAGTTACAGACTGACGCTGATCGACAGAGACGGAACGGTCCTGTTTGACAACAGCGGAAACGATATCAGCGTCATGGATAATCACCTGGACAGGGAAGAGGTCATACAGGCGATCAGCGAAGGTTTCGGCAGCAGCAGCAGACAGTCTGCCACCTTGACAGAGAAACTGGTCTATACCGCTGTCAGACTTGATGACGGTAGGATCATCAGACTTTCCGAGACATATTCATCGATCTTTCATGTATTCACGATCGTATCGCAGCCTTTGCTTCTGATCATCCTGCTTATGATCATCATTTCTTTCTTCATTGCTTCAAGACTCACAAGAAGGATCGTAGAACCTCTGAATCTGCTGGATATGGACCATCCCGATGAAAACGCAAGCTACAAGGAACTGAAACCTATCATCCGAAAGATCTCCGTTCAGCAGGAAATGATCGATCACGACCGTGAGATGCTGGAAAGAAGGAGACAGGAATTCGATACGATCACCGGGAACATGAATGAAGGCCTTGTATTGCTGAATCGGGACAAGGAAATTATTGATATCAATAAGGCAGCTTCCGAGATACTCGGGATCGATGAGAAAATGCTGGGAAGAAGCATTGATCTTGTTGAAAAACACGAAGAGTTTGATGTCTTGCTGAATGATGCAGGTATGAAGCATCACAGTTCAAAGAAGGTCACGATCGATGGGAAGAACTATGAATCTGAAATCAGCCCGGTTGAGATCGATGGAAAAGTCCTTGGTTTTGTGCTGTTGCTGTTTGATGAATCCTACAAGGAAGCGAATGAGAAGATGCGCAGGGAATTCGCCGGGAACGTTTCCCATGAACTGAAAACCCCTCTGCAGACGATCTCAGGATATACGGAACTGCTAAGGAATCAGATGGTGAGCGAGAAAGACAGGAACGAGGTCTATGACCGCATTTATTCTGAAACACAGAGGATGATGCAGCTGGTTTCGGATATCATCCGTCTGTCCCGTCTGGATGATAACGATTTGACCATATCAAAGGAAATGATCGATCTGGACAGGATGTGCAGAGACATCATTGAAAACTACAAGGGCAGCATCAGAAATGACGTGGAGATCATCTACAACGGTTCTGAAACGAAAATCTACGGAAACAGGGAACTACTGGAAATGATCATCTACAATCTCTGCGACAATGCCGTCAAATACAACAAGGATCATGGGAAAGTCTATGTCGATTTATACGAAGAAAACGACTGGGTATATCTGAGAGTGAAAGACACCGGCCAGGGGATCCCTGAAGAAGACATTGAAAGGATCTTCGAACGTTTCTATCGTGTCGACAAGAGCCGTTCCCGTCAGATCGGAGGGACCG
The DNA here is from genome assembly GCA_017620435.1 of Erysipelotrichaceae bacterium. Classification (GTDB taxonomy): domain Bacteria; phylum Bacillota_I; class Bacilli_A; order Erysipelotrichales; family Erysipelotrichaceae; genus Colivicinus. The sequence continues at coordinate 3,678 of JAFZQL010000151.1, read as the reverse complement.
GTCTTGGTCTGTCGATCGTCAAACATGCCTGCATTCTGAACGATGCGACGGTCGATGTGAGATCGGTTCTGGGTGAAGGAAGCGAATTTACCGTAACATTCGATAAAGTCTGATTTTACATAATCTTTACAGAACGATGATATTGTCTTGAAACCTCTTTTCTATGCTTAAACAGGGAGATTTGAGCATATGAGTACAAAAGAGGTTTTTTCACATCTTCTGCAGATGATTGCCGGTGTCGGCGTCTTTCTGATTTCCTGCGAGATCATCAGCAGGAATCTGGAAGCGGCCAGCTCAGACAAGCTGAAAAAGATGTTTTCCAAAGTATCAAATAATAAACTGATTGGTGTTGCGATAGGAGCACTGGCGACACTGATTGTCCAGAGTTCCAGCGCTACCACGGTCATGACGATTGGTTTTGTCAATGCGGGGATCATCTCGCTTTATCAGGCTGCTACGCTGATCTTCGGCGGTGAGATCGGTACGACGATCACCGGACAGATCGTGTCGCTTGGTCTGGCAGACAGCGAGGTGTTTGATGTAACGGTTCTGTTTTCTTCTCTTGCTGGTATCGGTGTTTTGATAAACATGTTGACAAAGAAAGACAGCACCAAGAGGATAGGAGATATCATCTCTGGTTTCGGCATTCTGTTTATCGGACTAAACATGATGTCCGATGCGATGGATGCTTTTGCGGGGCTAGAGGAACTGAAACTGTTCCTTGCCGATATCAGCAATGTACTGATCCTGGTCATCTCCGGAGCATTGATCACGGCAGCGATCCAGTCTTCTTCAGCGATGACTTCGATCGCGATCACGATGGTCGCATCCGGATTGATTTCTCTGGAGCAGGGCATCTATCTTACACTGGGAGCTAACATCGGGACCTGTGTTACCGGCGCGATCGCAGCGATGAAAAGTTCCGAGAATGCCAAGAGGACTTCTCTGATCCAGCTGATCTTCAATGCCGGAGGGGTAATACTGCTGCTGATTGCCGATCAAACGCTGAAGGGAATCAGCCGCAATACTCAGTCGTTCGGCATCCTGTTTGAAAGGATGTTCCCCGGCGTGCCTCATGTTCAGCTGGCGATGTTTCACACTTTCTTCAATATCGCTTCCGTGCTTATCGTTCTGCCTTTGACAGAAAAGCTCGTCGATCTTGTGAAGAGGATTATCCCGGATAATGGCAACCAGTCCGCTTCGGAAAGATTCTACTATCTCGATGAGAACATGCTTTCAACTCCTTCCGTTGCCGTGCATCAGTTAAAGAAAGAAATCATCAATATGGCCAAGATCGCGATCGACAACTTCAATATCGCTATGCACATCATCCTGACCCAAGATTACAAGGACCACGAACAATTCAAGGACAACGAGAAGGAACTGAATTTCCTGAACAAAAATCTTGTGGATATCGTTGTAAGACTGACCGGATCGAAACATATCAGCAGAAAGGACTATCTCTATCTGACATCGACCTACAGAGCGATCTCTGATTTTGAACGTATAGGTGATTACAGCGAGAATATCATAGAATACGCCATCAATCTTAAAGACTACAATGAAACCTTTTCGAAGAATGCGGTCAATGAGATCAATGAACTGCAGAGTCTGATCAATGAACTGTATGAAGTCACGATCGATATCTATAACACAGGCAATAGAGTGGAATTCCTGAAAGCGAAAGCGATAGAGGAACAGATCGATAAACTGACAAAATCAATGGCTGACAAGCACATCGAGCGGCTGAATGCCGGAATATGCAGCGCCAATGTCGGAGCACAGTATCTCAAGCTGGCTTCCGATGCTGAAAGGATCGGAGATCACCTGATCAACATCAATGACAAGAATTACGAGTTATCTCATTAGGAGGGACAAATGGCATCTATTCTTTGGAAAAGCATCAGTAAATCACACATGACAAGAAAACAGAAGCAGAGGTTTTTCCTGATCTTCAATACCATCAATTACGCAATTGTCGGATACATCCTCTGGCTGATATTCGAAAGATATATCTCTGTCAATCGTACAGAATGGCTGATCAGTTTTGTAGGTTATCCGGCTATTTTTGGAGGTTTTCTGTTAGGTATATTTTATCTGTTCAAGAAAGACCAGAAAGAAACTTATCGTTAGTATGAAAATAAAGCAGGACATAGGTTCGACTATAACCTGTAAGGACCCTTAGGGGGCGTTCGAAAATATTTTGTAGGGACATTTACGAACGCCTATTGGGACATATAAAGAGTATTACTGAGATATTGCAAATACATACATTTATGTTATTATGAGGTTGAACAAGCGATTCTTCTTTTTGAATCGTGTAAAACAGGCTAAAAAGGGTGAAAAGTTAGTTTTAATCCCCCCTATGGCACCAGAGCCAATCAAGGATCTATTTCAAGTGAATAGATTCTTTTTTATTTATCATAGGAGGAGAGAAGAAAGTTGAAATGTTTTTTTGTTTTGTATACAATATAGGTGGGATATCCCACAATAGTATTATCCCATTTATTAAGGAGGAAGCGATATGACTGAAATATCTGTCAGAGAATATGATGCAAAACTTGATTCCAAAAAAAGGATCACATTGCGAAATGCGGTCTTTGACTATTTCCATGTTTCCGAACTGGAAGACGGAAGAATTCTTCTTGAACCAAGGGAACTGGTGAAGCCTTTCAGTGTATCCGCAAACACCTTGTCGATGATGGATCAGGCTGTCGAAAACATGAAGAACAATAAGGTATCCGGAAAGCTGGATCTTTCCGAATTTGAGGATTAGGGAATGTTTGAGATTCATTTAGGTATTCCCGAGATGGAAGAGTTATGGAATTCTCTTTCAATAAAGGTTCAAAACGGTTCTGCAAAGAAAAACGAGATAAAACTGTATAAGCAGATGGGAAAGACTATGGCTCTTCTGCAGAATGATCCGAGACATCCCGGTCTCAATTCCCATGAGATATCTTCTTTGACTGCCAGATATGGCATGAAAGTCTTTGAGTCCTATCTTGAAAACAATACGCCAAAGGCAGGAAGGATCTTCTGGGTCTACGGTCCGAAAAAGAAGGACATCACGATCATCGGACTGGAGCCTCATCCGGATGACAAGTCGAATGCATACAAGAAGGTAACACTTTCCTCCATGGGAGAAGAAGTCAAATAGCCATGGTTTGTGAAATGATAACGGCTGACGAACGATCATTCGTATGCAAAGATACATTTATCACGGATTTCACGGATCCTCTTTTTGAAGAAGCGTTCAAGAAATACTTCTCTGAACTTGAGATCACTGTCAAAGACTGGGACGGACTGTTCCAGGAAATGAATGAAGATGAAGGAGTTGCCGCAGTTATCAGGACAGCTGAAGACGGAAGCGTTATGGGCTTTATCATGTATCAGCCCATACAGTTCACCAGCTGGTTTTTTGAAGAGACCCGCGGTTTTATCAGGGAGTTCTGGATCGCAAAGGAATACCGGAACCTGGGGCATGGTTCGCAGCTTCTGAAGCTTGTAGAAGATGAGTTTATCAGGCAGGGTATCAGATCATTCATATTGACTACGGATACGGCGGAAGATTTCTATCTGAATCATGGATATAAAACATTATCAAGCTGCACAGCAAAGAATAAAGACAAAGTCTACATAAAAATATCGGATTAAGGAACAGAGATTTCTGATTCAATC